>JBKPNY010000031.1:0-18306 GCA_046732835.1 Gemmatimonadota bacterium
GCTCACCGTCACTCAACGCGGAGTGAAGCACGGCGATTCTGTCGCCGAACACAGCGCGAAAGCGATCCACCGTCTGCGGCGTGAGGGCAATCTCAGGCACAAGGACAATCGCAGTTTGCCCGCGCACGTCGACGATCTCACGAAGCAGCTCGATGTAGACGAGTGTCTTGCCGCTTCCGGTAATTCCATGCAGGAGAAAAACATCGCCCGCTGTTCCCTGGGCCAGGGAAATAATCGCATCGGATTGTGGTCCAGTGGGCTTGAGCCGCGCCGACGAAATGCCCGGGCGCACGGCAAACGGGTCCCGGTCGATTTCTTCTGCGTCGATACGAATCAGTCCGCGCTTCTCGAGAGACTTCAAAACCGAGGGAGAGAATTGAAGCTGCTCGAGAAGATGCTCGAGAGTGCTCGTGCCTCCGAGTGATTCGAGAAGCTCGAACACAGCTCGCTGCTGCGGAGCACGCGAGAACGCTTTCTCGCGATGAGTCAGCGTCGGAAGATCTTCTCTCAGGCTGACCACACGATGCGTTTTGCGCGACGGCTGCGGTTGAGCAGCGCCTGTCATTGCGGCGGGAAGCGCGGATCTCATCACTACACCGAGCGGCACGATGTAATACTCCGCGATCCATCTGCACAACGCGATCAGCGATTCACTGAGTGCCGGCGCTGCATCCGGGACTTCGATTACGCGTTTGACTTTCTTCGGAGGCGGTCCGTCAAAGGGGCCAAGACAGATTCCGATTTCCTTTCGATTCCTGAAAGGCACTACAACACGCGCGCCAGCAGCCGGAACCGGGCTTTCAGGGGCGAGCTCGTATTTGAATGTCTGGAAGAGCGGGACAGGAAGTGCGACCTCGATCAGTCCCGTTGGACGGGAGCTCATGTGGCCGCTTAGCGCGAGCCTCCGCTGGCGCGAGATTCCCGCGAGCCAGTCGATGGAATTGCGCCAATTCCGGGCGAATCATCGAGACGAATCTTCCCGCGCTCGATCGTAGCTCCCTGGAAAGGATCATCAGCAAGGAGAGCTGCACCATCGAAATCCGCGTGGTCAAGCAGTGGCGCAAGCTGCGCAATTGCAGATATCCCGAGGCTCGATTCGATCATGCATCCGGCCATGACACTCATGCCGAACGCGCGAGCAGTATGAATAATTCGCAACGCTTCGCGGAGGCTCCCGCATTTCGCGAGCTTCAGATTCACTCCGTCCACCGCGCCGGCAAGACGCGGAACATCTGTCGAAACGAGACATGATTCATCCGCAATGATCGGAAGCTTTGACCGGCTGCGAACAAACCGCAGTCCGTCGATATCGTGCTGCGCAACAGGCTGCTCGACGAACTCGATGTCCTGATCTGCCAGGAAATCGATCATGCGCAGCGCTTGCGACGGAGTCCATGCAGCATTTGCATCGACTCGGATGCGCTTGTCGGGCGCAGCATCGCGAACAATGCGCACGATCTCCATGTCGCGGTCTGTTCCGAGCTTCACCTTGAGAATCGGATACTGTGAAGCGTCGGCGATTCGCTGGCGCAGCCCATCGTTATCGGCAATCCCGATGGTGTAGCTCGATTCTCCCGCGTCTGCGGGATCGAGCCCCCATAACCGGTGAACCGGAACGTCGAGACGCTTGCCCATGATGTCATGAAGCGCCGCGCTGATCGCACCTTTCGCGGAATTGTTTCCACGCAGTGTCCGGTTGAGCGAAGCTTCGATGGCTTCGAGCGACCACGAATCAGCGCTCCCCAGAACCGGTGCGAACTGCTCGAGTGCAGCAACTACGGTCGCGACGCTTTCGCCGTAATAGCGATTTGGTGCCGCCTCACCGAGTCCTTCGACACCGTCCCCGTCGACGATGCGGACCACAACATTCTCATGCGCAGCATATCCGCCCCGCGCGATGACGAACGGGTAGCGTGTCTTGAGTGTGAGAACTTCGTGAAAAATCTGCATCAGCCTACCGCTGATGCCGCGGCACGCGATGGCGACAGCACTCGCGCCGACCACGCGGAGCGAATGTCATCCGGCGTGCCGACTCCACCGAGGAACTGAATCAGCGCATCTGCCAGATCATGACCGCGCTGATACCGGTCTGATGCTTTTTTTGCGAGACACTTCATCACAATCGCCGAAAGCTGAGGCGGAATTCTCGAGTCAACTACATCCGGAGCTGCAGCCGTCTCAGTGACGTGCTTGTAGCTGATGGAATAGCCATCCGCTCCATCGAATGGCGGGAATCCGAGAAGCGTTTCGTACATCACGACGCCGAGAGCATAGAGATCGCTGCGACCGTCGAGGAGTTTACCCCTGGCCTGCTCAGGTGACATGTAATGCGGAGTTCCCATCACGTTGCCGGTTCCGGTCATTCTCGCACGGAAATGTCCGGTGGCAATTCCAAAGTCCGTCACCAGAGCATTCTCGTCCTCATCGAAAAGAATGTTGTCCGGCTTGATGTCGCGGTGGACGAGTCCGTGTCTGTGGGCATAGTCCAGAGCGCACGCAACCTGCGCAGCGATTGCTGCGGTTCGCTCGGGCGGGAATGAACGGCGGTTGTTGATTCGATCGGCCAGAGTGCCGCGCGCAAGGTAAGGCATCACCAGAAATACCTGGTCGCCAACGATTCCGAAGTCACTGATCGAGCAGATGTGCGGATGAACCAGCTGTGCGGCCGATTCAGCCTCGCGCCGGAAGCGCTCGCGCATGTCCGAATCTCTTGCGAGATGCGGATGCATGACCTTGATCACAACGGGACAGTCGAGAGGGATATGCAGAGCGTAGTAGACGTTGGCCATTCCGCCCTCGCCCACACGATGCATCACGCTGTATCGTCCGCCGGTGACGTGACGCAGTGCAGTGATTGCCGGATCCGGCGGCTGAGCGTTGCGGTTGACGACGACTGGCAGAAGCTCGCCGCAGCGCAGGCAGCGCGCGGCGTTTCCGCGATTCCATGATCCGCAATCAGGACAAAACATTGATACCGCCGTTACCCGCCAAACTGCATCCGGACAAAGTCATAGGGAGGCCAGGGTCCGCTGAGATGAAAATCGAGGGCAGTCTGCCGCTGGTCTTCCTTTTCGACCAGCTCGGCGAATGCGTTCCACCTATCCAGCTCTACAAGAAATGACGCCTGTGCGACCACTGTGGTTTCCCCCTCGATTGCGGGGAGAGTCACCGTTGCCGCCGCCTGCCCTCTCAACACACGCATACTCTGCGAAGCAGTTGCAACCAGCTGTTTCGCGCTTTCTTTTGCCTCAGCGCCCGTCGCGTTATCAGGATCCACCCCGACTGTCTTCGTGACGGTCAGCCGCGCCTGGCCATGCCCCTCGATCGCACTCATCGTCTGAGTGAGAGTGAAATAGTGGAGCTCGAGCCAGCGCATGAGGCTGTCCCGCGAACGGAAGATAGTGCCTGGCGGCGCTGGGAGTACTGATCCGTTACTCTGGACTTCCTCCAGAACCCGGGTGTAATCCGCCATTTCCTTCTCATCCAGCGCAACCCGATGGTATCGGGTCGGTGAGACAACTGCTGCGAGTGACCGGAACTGAACGAGATTGGTGCCTTCGGCCAGCGCAGTCGTCGAAGTCGATTCGTGCGCGGCCACACCGTAGAATTTGAGCGCCGCTACAGGAGCTTGCGCCATCGCAGGAAAACCAGAAGCAATCCTCCAAGACCGAGCTGAAGAAAAAGCATCGTCCAGAAACCGTGACTCGTGTGCGCCAGGGGAATCTCATCGAAGTTCATCCCCCACATTCCACTCACGACAACAAACGGCAGCGAAATGGTCGCAACCACGCTCAGCGCCTTCGTCACTGATCCGAGCCGGTTTGAAACCTGTGTTAAGTAACTGTCGAGAGTGTTGCTGAGCAACTCGCGATATGTCTCCAGCGAGTCATTGATGCGAAGCACATGGTCGTAAATATCGCGGAAATACACCTGTGCATCCGGAGTCAGGAGCGTGCTCGGCCGATTGGTGAGGACGTTGAAAACGTCGCGCTCGGGCGCGAGATGCCGCCTCAGGGAAAGCACCAGGCGCTTGACGCTGAAGATCTCTCGCAGCGCTCCCTGATCGAACGACGTAAAGACTTTCTCCTCGAGCGTGTCCATGAACTCGTCGAGCTGATCGAGAATCGGGAAGTACGCGTTCACCGCCTCATCGACAACTGCGTGCATCAGGCGCGACGGGCCGGCGCTCACGAGCTCCGGTTTTTTCTCGAGAACTGCTCGCGTCTCATCGATTGGCGATGTATGCCCGCCGTGAGCGGTGACGAGATAATTCTTTCCCAGAAAACAGTTCAGGTTGACCGTCTCGATATCGTACGGATCTTCGGTGTGCGCGACAAAAGCAATCGTGCGCACAATAAGAATCAGGAAATGCGAGTACTCCTCGATTTTCACACGTGAATTGGGATTGAGACTGTCTTCGATCGCCAGCGGGTGAAAATGAAAAACGTCGCTCATGAGCGCGACGGCCTGGGGATCCCTGATGTCTATGTCGACCCACAGCGTTCCAGTTCCGGCGGCGACGGCATCCCGGATCTCTTCGATGGAAAGATCCGTTCGAACATTCCCCCCATCGTGATAACAGGCCCAGAAGGCTGAATTCATCGATTGAACTTATGCCAGCGCATCGAGGTGGGCTACGCACGCTGCACCCACTCGGTCAGGCGCGTATCCGCCTTCGAGAGAGCTCACGAGCTTTCCACCGCAATACCCTTCTGCTCGTTTTACAAGAGATCGAGTGAGGCTTTCGATGTGCTCGATCTCGAGAGTGAATCCGCCGAGCGGGTCTCCTGCGAGGCAGTCGAATCCGGCCGATATAAAGATGAGATCGGGAACGAAGCCATTCGTTGCCGCATCGATTCCCCGCTCCAGAGCGTCCACATAGTCGCGCGGGCTCAAGCCCGGAGGCATCGGAATATTCCAGATCGACCGGTGCGGACCACGATCATCCGCGGCGCCTGTGCCCGGATACCAGGGCCACTGATGCATCGAGACAAAACGAATGGCCGGATGGTTTTCGATTAATGCCTGAGTTCCGTTTCCGTGATGTACATCCCAGTCGACAATGAGAATCTTCTGCACGTCGTGTTTTGTGCGCGCGTAGTGCGCAGCGACAGCGACATTGCCGAAAAGACAGAATCCCATTCCGCGATTCTTGAGCGCGTGATGACCTGGTGGCCTCACTGCACAGAACGATCGAAGATTTGTTCCATTCATCGCCCGGTCGACAGCGTCAAGCACGCAGCCGGCTCCCGCAGTCGCAGCGTCCCACGAGCCACTGCTCACCAGGGTGTCGTTGTCGAGCTGCGCACCGCCTGAGCCTGCGATGGTCTCGATCGTTGCGATGTAACCCGCGTCGTGTGCGAGTGACAGCTCATCAGCAGTAGCGTGACGTCCTTCGACGTGATCCACTGTGTCGAAGAGATCCGGAAAATTGCGGAGCGCGCGAGTGACAGCTCGCAGTCTTCCTACATGCTCGGGATGATTCCAGCCGGTATCGTGGCGGCCGCAGTCTGCGTGCGAAATAAACGCGACGCGCATGGGACGCTCGCTCTCGGTTACTTTACCGGCCTCCGCCTGCGCCACGTTAAAAGAAGTGTAGAACCGTCCTTTGCGCCTGACGCTGAGACCGTTGCGGTCTCATCGAGAATCTCGAATCCGCGAAGCTTCACGACAAAATCATCGATCGATTCGCCGTCGGGGAAGAATCGGGCGAGTGCCGCTTTCTTCACGGCCTCTACCGAGGTCGTCGGAGAAGCATCGACTCGCAATGTCTCCCACAGCTCGGCGATCTGAACGCGAAGATGAAGTGTGTCCCCGTCGGTGCCTCCGACTTTGACGATTTCATCAGATGTGCGAAGCTCGGTTACGAATGGAGCAGTCATGACGCGGGAGTGAGTGAGCTCAGAAAACGCGCGACCTGCTGGTCGAAGAGATATGTCGAGCCAGTCACACGGGTTCCGCCATCTGATCTGGTTGCACCGATGGCAATCTCTTCCCCGCCCTGCCCACGGAATGTTGCCCAGCCTTCGCCTTCTTTCTCGAGAAACGCTGCGTATACGCTGTTACGACGCGGGAAAAAAATCTTCGCGGCAGCGATTACTTCCTCGGGCGATTCCGCGGTAACTGCTTCCTGAAGTGTGCGACTACGCTGAGAGTTCATGCGAGCAATCTACCGGGCCAATTGCGTGCCGGACAAGGCGCCGGCGGCTGTGGCAACCCTGCGGATAGACTCGTAAATGAGCTGCGTGCCGAAGTGCAGCGATTCGACCGGAACTCGCTCGTCGTGCCCGTGCATGCGCTCCTCGTCCTCCTGCCGCATCGGAAACGGAAGAATCCCGTAAGCATCGATGCCCAGTCTTCTCAAATGCGCGCTGTCTGTTCCACCCGTGCTGAGATAGGGAACGACAGTCAGCTCAGGGTCGAGCTCGAGCGCCGCTTCAGCGAGTGCGTCGAACATCGCGGAATTCGGATCAGAAGCAGGAGCTTCTCCCGTATGCGCGGCAACGTGAAACGAAATGTTTGGATCGGGAACGCATGCGCGCATACGCTCCACCACGTCTTCTATCCACTGTCCAGGAATTGTCCTCACGTTCAAAACAGCGCTGGCTTCCGCGGGAATCACATTGCCGGCAACACCGCCGGTGAGCTTCGTCGCTGAAATTCCATTTCGCATGACAGCGTTGAGGACGGGAATGTTCGCAAGGACAGCCTCGCCGCGCGCAGCCTCCTCCGGATCGTCCGAAATCACATTCGCCATTGCTTCACGCTCCAGGTCGATCGGCCACATTCGCGAAAGCCCGGCGAAAAACCGGCGGGTGGTTTCAGTAAGTGTGAGAGGCTCGCGATAATCTGCGAGACGTGCAAGCGCACGACCGAGATGGAAGATTGCGTTTCCTTCGAGAGGGATCGCGGAGTGACCTGCGGGCCCGCGCGCCGTCACCGTCACCATGTGCGAGATCTTTTCGGCAGTCTGAATCGCGAGATAGCGCTTCCCACCTTCGATCATTCGCGTGCGGCCGCCTTCGTTTATCGCGAATTCCACCTCGAGCAGATCGCGATGATTCTCGACCATCCATTTGATACCACAGGCACCGCCGGTTTCCTCATCAGCAGTCGCAAGAAAAACAACGTCTCGCTCCAGCTCGATTCCGGCATCGACGACATTGCGCTTCAGCATGAGCATCGTCACGAGATTTGCAGCTAGCATTCCCTTGTCGTCGAACGCACCGCGTCCATACACGTAGCCATCGCGAATAACGCCGCCCATCGGATCACACGACCACTTATCGCGCTCAACGCCAACAACGTCCATGTGCGCCATCAGCATCACCGGGCGTTTCTTTCCATTTCCCTCGAGGCGGGCAATTACGTTGGCGCGATTGGCTGCAGGAACGAACAGCTTCGACTCGATTCCATCCCTGGCGAGTACTTCTTTGAGATAGTTCGCGAGAGGCAGCTCGTTACCGGGCGGGTTCGTTGTATCGAACCTGATCAGCTCCTGAAGGTGAGCGACCACTTCTGCCTTTGCAGCGCTCCAGTCAACTGCCAAGAAGCTTCCCGATGTTTCTGACGAGCGGAGCGAAGGAAAGCTTTTCACCTGACATGCCGACTCGTGCTGCCAGCTCTTCAGCGGTTTCTCTCTGACCTTCTGCCCACAGCTCGCGAATCATCCACGGTCCGGCCGAAGGATTCCTGTACCAGTCGATATCGAATCTTTCTATCAGTGATTCACTCAAGAGAGCCTGCAGCTGCCACGCGCGCAGGTACCGCGTGGAATAGTATCGGGGATCGAAATCCACGAATGCATCTGCTGAGCGATACTGAAAATTCGTCGCGCTGGTCAGCGTCTCGACGTAAAGATCAGGAAGATCATTCCAGTCCGCGGTGTCACCGTAGGCTTCTACCTCGTAGATCAGCTTCGCGCAGTACCGGCGCAGATAATGGAGCTCCTCGAATCCCCTCGAGCGAAGGAAATCATCGATGTTGGAAGTGCCGAGCTCGGTGTAGCGAAGCAGCCAGCCTTTGTCCTGAATGCGATGGTCGAACAGCATTGCATATGATTCAGTGACCGAGTTGTCACCAAGCCAGCGATACTCGAACGGATAATCGTCGCGCACGTTCGCGAAATGCAGTGCGTGACCGGCTTCATGAAGAAGAGTGGTATAGTCACTCTGTCCGCCGTGCGGACGCAGTACCAGATACACCTCTTCGGGCACGCGCGTAGGAGCGCAGAATGCTCGAGCGCGTTTACCGGGGCGATCTCCAACGTCGTAGACGATTCTTCCGCCGGCGAGCGGATCGACGTTCATCTCTTTGAGCTGACGCCAAACCGATGACTGGAGCGAGCTTTCCGGGAATGCCGAGTCGTATTCCGATGCACGCAATAATGCGAGCGCATCCGACCGCGTAGCTTCAGCTGGAGTGATCCCGAGTGATTTCTTGAGATAATGCGGCAGCGCCTCATCCCATATCGGCTGGGTTTCCTGAAGAAATGCCCGGCACTCCACAGCGAGGTCAGAAAGCGAAACTCCCGAAATCTCCTCGAAGGCGCTGTTATAGCTCGGCGCAATTCCCAGCGACTCGATGTAGTCTTTCTCGCGCTGCAATCGTTCGAGCCTAAGCGGCGCATGCTCCCGCTGAACGAGATCAGCGCGCGCAGCATCGAGAAGAAGCCGGCGCGTTCGATCTTTTTCGTTCGCAATTTCAATCGCCGCAGCCTGATACTGCACGCGAGCTCCATCAGGCGCTTCGATGTACGCTGAGCTCTCCCATTCAATCTCCCTCTCATCGAGCTCGGCGAGTGATCGCGACGCCTGCGAGTCAATCTGCCAGTCGAGAAGAAGCGCAGCAGAGCGATGCTCTTCAGTCCCTTTAGCAGAATTCTTGAAGAGCTCGAGCGTCAGATCGAGAGCGTCTTTGCCTAGTACGTGATCGTATCGATCGTAGATCGGCTTGAACTCGGCGACCGGCTTGTGACCGGAATGAGCGAGGTAGCTCTCTCTGGAAATTTCTTCAGTGAATGCCTGCCCGTCAGCCCGCAGGCGCTCGAGCGTCAGCTCACTCATTCGCTGATGCGTTCACCGATGTAATCGCGAAGCGAGTCAACCGAGACGCGATCCTGCTTGAGCGTGTCACGATCGCGCACCGTCACGGAATTTCCCGCAGCCGATTCCCCGTCGACAGTGATGCAGAACGGAGTTCCGACTTCATCCTGACGCCGATAGCGTCGACCAATTGCACCGCTGTCGTCGTAGAAAACCGGGAAGTGAGGTCGAAGGTCGTTCGCAATCTTTCGCGCCATCTCCGGCATGCCGTCCTTCTTCACGAGAGGAAACACTCCAGCCTTGATGGGCGCCAGCGCAGGTTTGAGACCAAGCACCACGCGGCCTTCCTCTTCGCCTTCGACTGCCTCCTCGCGATATCCATTCACGAGAATCGCGAGAAGCGTTCTGTTGGGACCAACTGCAGTCTCCACCACAAACGGAACAAAGCGCTTATTCGATCCCTGATCGAAGTACTCCAGCTTTTTTCCGGAGAACTTCTGATGCTGCGAAAGATCGAAGTCGCCGCGGTTGTGAATTCCTTCGATCTCCTGAAATCCAAGCGAGCCGCCGAAATCGAATTGCACATCGAACGCGGCGCGCGCGTAGTGCGCGAGCTCAGTCTCGCCGTGCTGATGGAACTGCAGCCGGTCCTCGTCGAGTCCCAGACCCCGATGCCATCTCATTCGTTCCGCCTTCCAGTACTCGAACCACTCCATGTCAGTACCGGGCTCGACGAAGAACTGCATCTCCATCTGCTCGAACTCACGCGTGCGGAAAATAAAATTGCCCGGTGTGATTTCGTTCCTGAATGCTTTTCCTATCTGTGCAATTCCAAAGGGAATTTTCTGACGCGTCGACTGCTGAACGTTGAGAAAGTTCACGTACGTTCCCTGAGCAGTCTCCGGACGCAGATAGATGATCGCGGCACTGTCTTCGACCGGGCCCATGAACGTCTTGAACATGAGATTGAACTGCCGCGGCTCGCCGAGTGTGCCTTTCATCCCGCACGAGGGGCACTGTGCGTCGGGAGTGCCCGGCGTTCCCTTGATCTTTGGATCGTCAGCGCGAAATCGCTTCTTGCAGTTCCTGCAGTCGACCATTGGATCGACAAATCCGCTTACGTGACCGCTCGCTTCCCAGACGCGAGGATGCATGAGGATGGCGGAGTCCAGCCCCTCGACGTTGTCCCGGATGCGAACCATCTCGTTCCACCATCGTTCCTGCAGATTCCGCTTGAGCTCGACGCCAAGCGGACCGTAATCCCAGACGGATCCGGTCCCGCCGTAAATCTCTGAAGACTGGAAGATGAAGCCGCGCCTCTTGCACAACGAGACGAGCTTGTCCATCACGTCGGGGCGATTAGGCATAAGAGGGGAATATAAACGAATGCAGAATGCTGAATTCTGACCAACTACGCACTAAGTCAGCATTCAGTATTCAGTATTCCAGTTGTATAATCTGATCTCTTCTCGTACCGACGCTGACGTAGGTAATCGGCGTGCCGACAAGCTCCTTCAATCGATCCAGGTATGCTCGCGCCGCACCCGGCAGCTGGTCGTACGAGCGGGCATCAGCGGTGGATGTTTTCCAGCCATCCATCCACTCGTACTGAGGCTCGGCGTTATCGAGTGCGACCGGATCGCCGGGGAATTCTGTGAAGATCTGATCTCCCACTTTGTATCCAGTGCAGAGAGCGACCTTTTCGAACGTATCGAGAACGTCGAGCTTCGTGACAGCCAGTCCTGTCAGACCGTTGACACGCGCCGCATAGCGAACGACAACAGCATCAAACCACCCGCAACGTCGCGGACGACCAGTCGTTGCACCGAACTCGTTGCCGAGCTTCCGCATCCTTTCGCCTTCTGCTTCGGGAAGCTCAGTGGGAAGCGGTCCGTTTCCAACTCTCGTCGTATACGCCTTCACTATTCCAAGCGCTGAGTCGATCGCATTGGGTGCGATACCAACTCCAATTGCTGCGCCACCCGAAGTTGTGCTGCTCGAGGTGACGTACGGATACGTTCCGTGATCGACATCGAGCAGAGATCCCTGCGCGCCCTCGAGCAGAACATTTGCACCAGATGAGATCGCGCGATGGATCAGGAGTCCAACGTCTTCAGTGATCGGCAGAATTCGCGGTGCAAGCCGCTCGAGCAACGCGATTGTCGTATCGACATCGGCACGCTGATCCACGCCGAATGCAGTGAGAACTGCATTGGCGTGAGCAACGGCTTTGCCGACGAGTGAGCGAAGACGCTCGGGATGACGAAGATCGAGAACCCGAACTCCGCGTCGAGCGATCTTGTCTTCATATGCCGGCCCGATACCTCTACCGGTGGTCCCAATTTCCCTGCTCGCGGAGCTCAGTGAATCGACGAGCTTGTGATATGGAAGGACAAGATGCGCGCGATCACTGACGTACAGGCGTCCCTGCACATCGACCCCGTCGGCAATCAGCTCATCGATTTCGGTGAATAGAGTATCTGGATCGAGAACGACTCCATTTCCGATTGCGCATCGCACGCCCGCGTGGAGAATACCGCTCGGGATCTGATGCAGAACGAAGGACTTCTCGCCGATGTGCACGGTGTGTCCCGCATTGGCCCCACCCTGATATCTCACCACCCAGTCGGCACGCTCGGCGATCACGTCGACGAGCTTTCCCTTCCCCTCGTCGCCCCATTGCGCACCGACAATTACAACGGTGCGAGTCTTCGAATCGAACATTCAATTACGTGAAAAGGAAACGCCCCGGCAGGAGGTGCCGGGGCGTTGATTTAATCTACTCTTGAGAGAGTGACTGTCAATCTGCGTCAGCTCATAGCAGCAAAGAACAGCCAGCCAGCGATTGCGCAGCCAATGCCCATCTTCATCGCCGTTGCTACAACGCGTCCAATGAGAGCACCGGTTGCTACGCGGGCCGAGTCGGTTTTGCTGGTGCCTTTAGTCAGCTCACCGATCAGCGCACCTGCAAAGCTTCCAATGAAAGCACCGATGAGCGGACCAACGATCGGAACCGGAACGCCCAGAAATACGCCGATAGTACCGCCGATCATTGCTCCCCAGCCGGCGCGACGACTGCCGCCATATTTTCGCGCGTACTTTGCCGCGAGCGTGAACTCGATGTATTCGGCAACGAGCGCCAGCGCCGCGACGCCAATCAGCGTAAACCAGCCGATAGCATTTGTGTGCGTTGTGATGTTGTAGACCACAGCGCTGGCAATCATTACCCACAGGCCGGGAAGGCCCAGGGCGATCATCGCCAGCGAGAGTATCAGTACAATCGTGAGAATCGTAAAAGCCATCAGGTCAGCTCCTCTATGGTTGCCGCCAGGATGCGCGCGGCAAGCGCTGCTCCCGTGCCTTCGATCTGGCTGGGGTCGTCGCCTGTTGTATGTACGCGCCCCAGGGTGCCCAGGTTTCCGCGGCTCAACGTGCAGGTGTCCCAGCCCTTTTCGGCAAACGCAATGCTGTCGGTGAGGATTCCGGGGATAGTGCCTCTCATTTTCAGATTCTGCCCCGTCAGGCCGGCAGCTCTTGCGACAGCAGAGTACGCTCTACCTCGCTGTCCACCCGTCATGCAGACAAAAGCGCCGCGATCATCTATGGTATCGCAGTTGATCGCAATTCCCTTGTCGCTCCTGCTCTCCACAAAAGCTTTCGCTCCGGCAAGTGCGAGCTCCTCGCCACTCGTGAGAATCACACCAAAGCTGCGCCCTGCTCCCAGCTGTTCTGCAGCGAGAACTACCGATGCAACTCCCGTCGCATTATCCAGAGCGCCGCGCGAGCGGTTTGTCACAAAGCAAAGAGCAAAAGGAACAATCGCGAGAATCGTGAAATAACTGAGGATCGATACCTGAATGCTGGTGAGATCGTAGGACTCAGTCGCGACTGGAGGTCGCAGCGAAAGCTTCACCATCGCTCCCATCATCAGAACAAAGAAGATCGCCGCAAGAAGAACTGATGCAATTCGCGCGAGCATTGCGATCGTTTGCGACTTCGAGTCCGTGTGCGCAACGAGCCATACCGTCGGCTCGCCCCCCTTTGTAGCGATGAGATTTCGCGATGATCGCCGCATTACGGGAAACGAGGGCACACTGCTCATGAGAAATCGTCCCAGAATCATCGACAGAAGTACGCCGACAATCGCCGCGATCATTCCACCGAGAGGCATGCGGTGCCTCACGGCGAGATGAGCAGCGAGATAAACGCCGAGGATCAAAACCGATCCGCAAATAAAAGGACCGAACGTCGCGGGGAATGCCGAGAACGAATACTCGTCTTCCCTTGTCTCGAATCCGGCGGCGTTGAGTCTTTCGCGGCAAAGCTTCCGCGCAGCTCCCTCCGCCGCACTTCCGGCAAAACGCGGTGTCGCGGCCAGTGCCTCGATTAGTTCCCGCGCTCGACCGCTCAGGTCATCGGTGGGGAACGCCGTATCAGGCGAGCCCCATCAGCTCTTTCGTCTCGCGAATGGTTTCGCGTGCAACGCTGCGCGCTCGCTCCGCCCCGTCGCCAAGGATTTGACGAAGGCGTGATTCATCAGCGCGAATTTCGACGGCACGCTCACGAATCGGTGCCAGCTCCTTGTCCATGTACTCGAAAAGGACCTTCTTGCAATCAATGCAGCCCCAGCCGGCCGTGCGGCACTGCACCGCAACGTGCTCGACTGTCTCGGGAGGACTGAATGCCTTGTGGAGGTGGTAAATGTTGCAGATCTCCGGGGTACCCGGATCAGTTTTGCGCACGCGCGCAGGATCGGTTACCGCGGGCCGCAACTTTTCCCAGACGTCTTTGGGATCCTCGAGCAGGCCAACAGTGTTGCCGAGCGATTTGGACATCTTCGCTCTGCCGTCCAGGCCCATGATTCGGCGCGTCGGCGTCAGTAGGGGCTTGGGCTCCGGAAAAAATCCTACAACCTCGCTGTCGCCCGCCTCTGCCAGAGCCGCATAACCGGGGGAGAATCGGGTGTTCCACCGGCGAGCGACCTCGCGGGAAAGCTCGAGGTGCTGAACCTGATCCTCACCCACTGGGACAAGGTCCGCTTTATATAGAAGTATGTCTGCGGCCTGCAGGACCGGATAATTCAGAATTCCCGCCGCAACACTCTCCTGCCGGGCCGCTTTCTCCTTGAACTGCGTCTGCCGCTCGAGCTCACCAAGCGGCGTGACTGTGTTGAATATCCAGGCAAGCTCCGTATGTTCCGGGACCGCCGACTGCACGAAGAGCGTGCACGCCGAGGGGTCGATTCCCGCTGCGAGCAGCGAAATTGCCATGTCGCGGGTTCGACGCCTGAGATCTTCAGGGTCGTACGGCACGGTGATGGCGTGGTAATCGACGATACAGAAGAACGATTCGTATTCCCTTTGCAGCGCTACCCAGTTCTTGACGGCGCCAAGGTAGTTGCCGATGTGCAGCTCGCCAGAGGGTTGGATGCCGCTGAAGATCCGGGATGAAGGCATCGGGCGAAGTTAACGAGTGTGAGGAACGCGTTGCAAGCAAATCGAAATATCGAAGCAGGCGACGCTCAGCTTATCGACGACGCACTCGAAGTAGCGATTGAAGCCGCCCGTGATGCGGCGCACGTGATTCGCGAATCGTCGGGTGCGCTTCAGGATCTGGAATGGGTGGAAAAAGCGTCCGCCGACTTTGTGACTGAAGTGGATCGCGGCGCGGAATCGGCCATCACCGCCACAATCCAGTCAGCGTTCGCGGACGCAGTCATTGTCGGGGAGGAGCTGACTCCCGAAGCAATTCTCGAATCGTCTGCACTGACCTTCATCGTCGATCCACTCGACGGCACAACGAATTTTCTGCACGACTTTCCACATTTTTCCGTTTCGATCGCAGTGATGCACCGCGGTGATCTCGCGGCCGCTGTGGTTTTGAACGTTCCGCGTGGCGACATGTTCACTGCTACACGCGGCAACGGAACAAGACTAAACGGCGAACATGTCACAGTATCCAGTATTGACAGCACTTCCAGAGCACTGATCGGAACAGGGTTTCCGTTCAAGAACCCTGACCTGCTCGAGACATATGCGAAACAGTTCGTTGCTATAAGCAGGCATACCGCTGGAGTAAGGCGCGCCGGATCAGCAGCACTGGATCTCGCTGACGTTGCGTGCGGCCGCTTTGACGGATTCTGGGAGCTCGTACTCGCTCCGTGGGATGTTGCCGCCGGAATTCTTCTCGTTCGCGAGGCAGGTGGCATCGTAACGCGCCTCGATGGTACACCGGCGCAAGTCGAACATGGTGCTTATGTTGCCGGCAATCCGTCCATTCATCCGTGGCTGATACAGACAATTCACAATGCTGCATCTAACACCTAATACCGCGCAGTTCTGGTTTAAAGGATCGAAATGAAATTGATTGAGTGCGTTCCTAATTTTTCTGAAGGCAGAAGACCCGAAGTCGTCGGCGCAATTCGAGATGCCATCGCCGCTGTCGAAGGCGTCACCATCCTCGACGCTTCATCCGACGAATCTCACAACCGATCTGTCATCACCTTCGTCGTCCCGATGGAGCACGCCGTGCAGGCCGCGTTCGAGGGGATGCGTGCGGCTGCGGAGAGAATCGATCTGCGAACGCACACCGGAGAGCATCCAAGAATTGGTGCGACCGACGTAGTTCCTTTCGTTCCGCTGGAAGATTCGACGATGGACGACTGCATTGCACTCGCCAGACAGCTTGGAGACCGCGTCGGTAAGGAGCTGCAGATTCCTGTCTATCTCTACGAGCGCGCTGCAACGCGTGACACTCGAAAGAATCTCGCAGACGTGAGACGTGGACAATTCGAGGCACTGCAGCAGGAGCTCGGAATAATTCCCGAGCGCGAGCCTGACTTCGGTCCCAATGCGGTTCATCCAAGTGCAGGCGCCACTGCGATCGGCGCGCGCCCGTTCCTGGTTGCATACAACGTGTATCTGGGCGATGCCGTAAATCTTCCGCTCGCAAAATCAATCGCAAAACAGGTTCGCGAATCATCCGGAGGATTCAAGGCGGTCAAGGGACTTGGACTGGAAGTCGATGGGCAGGCGCAGGTCTCGATGAATCTCGTCGACACCGACCAGACCGCACTTCATACCGTATTCGACTTCATCGCCGGCAAAGCTCGCGCGGAAAATGTAGATGTAACGTGGAGCGAAATCATCGGCCTGGTTCCCGAGCGCGTTCTGTTCGACGGCGCAAAGAATCATCTCAAGCTTCGCGAGTTCACTCCCGATCAGGTTCTCGAGAGACAGGTTGCCCGAGCGATGCGCGCGTCCGCTGCAGCTGCTCCTCAATCATCGTCTACAGCTCAGGATTTTCTGCAGGAGATCGCATCATCCGATCCTGTTCCGGGCGGTGGAAGTGTCTCTGCATACGCCGGTGCGCTATCAGCGTCGCTGACCCGCATGGTCGCCGGACTTACGATCGGAAAAAAGAAGTATGCTGCGGTTGAGCCGGAGATGACTGTTGTAGCGGCCACTGCTGATTCCCTTTCTGCAGCACTTTCAGCGCTTGTCGATCGCGATGCGGAAGCGTACGGTGCCGTGTCGGCGGCTTATAAGCTTCCAAAGGATTCTCAGGGGCGAGCCGACGCCATCACCAAAGCGCTGCTGGGTGCCGCTCAAGTTCCACTCGAAACAGCGCGACTTTGCACTCAGGCTGCAGAGCTTGCTGCAACGGTTGCCGGAAAAGGAAACTCAAACGCTGTCACTGACGCCGGTGTTGCAGCGCTGCTTGCAAGCGCCGGCTGCAAGGGAGCCGCATTCAACGTGAAGATCAATGTCTCTTCGCTAACCGACCGGTCGCTCGGCGCGCACCTTCAGGCAGAAGCGGACGAGCTGGTAGCAAAGGCCGACAGGTTCGCAGCTGAGGCTTGCGAAATTGTCGAGCGAGCCCTATCAACATAGCAGTACAGAATCCCTCAAGGCCGGTCGATGCAGCTTCAAGTCACATCACTTATCGGTCTTACCACAGCGGCACTGCTCAGCAGCGCGGTCCCGCAGCGCACATCGGATATTGTCGGTCGGTGGCATGGCGCAATCGACGAGAACGGAGGCAGCACTGAAGTAAGTCTCGAGTTCTTTCCAAACGGGACTTACGCGCGTCTCGTCGTGGTCAAGAGCGAGTTTGGCTGGACTCAGCAAGGTGACATGCTTCTCATCGCTCCCGCGGTCGCGAAAAAGAATGACGAGATCTCTTATGGAAAGGCCACAGCAGTTTCCATGAAACTTTCAGACTCGGTCCTTGTTCTGGCAGATGCAAAGCAGTCGATCTCGATGAGACGCGCAACGGTCCGAGTGAATGAAGCTGCCCTGATTGGACGCTGGGAGGGGATTACCGAGCTCAATGAAGGAGTCACGCAGGATTTTCTCTCAGACGGACGACTGATCGTGAGAGTCGCGCTGGCTCGGGAAGCGGGGCGCTATACAGTGAAGGACACGAATATCAACTGGGAGATACAGATTCCCGATCCGCGCCGTTACAAATCGAAATTCGAGCTCGAGGGCGACAAGCTCACGCTGTTTCTCTCATCGGGAATACCGGCGCTCGAGCTGACGCGTGCACCGTCTCAAATCGTCGGAAGGTAGCCGGCTTACGCCGCGGTGAGGATCCGCGGACCGTTCTCTGTAATCGCTACCGTGTGCTCAAAATGCGCTGACCGTTTTCCGTCGATCGTCACGACTGTCCATCGATCAGGCATAGTACGAATTCCGGGCTTTCCAACATTCACCATCGGCTCGATTGCAATCGTCAAACCCGGAACGAGACGAATTCCGCGATTTGGTTTTCCGTAATTCGGAACCTGGGGCTCCTCGTGAAACCCGGTTCCGATTCCGTGACCCACGAGATCGCGAACTACGCTGAATCCCGCCGCTTCGACAACGGCCTGCACCGCAGCTCCAATATCGCCGAGATGATTCCCTGCTCTCGCGACGTCAACGCCTGCATTCAGCGCCTCACGAGTCACATCGAGCAGACGACGTGATTCCTCGTTCACACTCCCAACAGCAACAGTGGTCGCCGAGTCGGTGTGATATCCCTCGTAAAACACTCCCACATCGATCGAGATGACATCGCCCTCGTAGAGAACCCTCTTCTTCGAGGGGATTCCGTGAACGATCTCATTGTTGATCGAGCTGCAGATGCTTGCGGGAAAATTGTACAGGCCCTTGAAAGACGGTATCGCACCATCGTGCGAGCGAATGAAATCTTCAGCGATCTTGTCGAGATCAGCTGTTGACATGCCTGGCTCAACCGAGCGCTCCATGAGCTTCAC
>JBKPNY010000032.1:0-13980 GCA_046732835.1 Gemmatimonadota bacterium
GAGCGTCGCTTGACCGCGCTGGTAGCGCTCCCTAGAATGCAACCCGGCCTCAACAGGCCGTTCGGGGCGTAGCACAGCCTGGTAGTGCGCTCGGTTTGGGACCGAGAGGTCGGAGGTTCGAATCCTCTCGCCCCGACCACACATCTAAAAGATTGACGGCCGCCAACTCTGGCGGCCGTTTTCTCTTGTGGCGCTGGGAGCGCAGGCATCCTGCCTGCATTGAGCGCGAGCGCGAACATTGTATTTGCGAGTCGCCGCCTCCTCATCGCGGCTCGGCCAACCGGCGCATGGTATTAACTACACTAGGTAGATCCTTCTTCTTAAGACACTCATCCACTCCGGCTTTACGAGCTTGGGCTTTCCGCTCACCCCTGAGCGCCGCGTTCATCAGTAGAATAATGGGCATTGTTTTCCGTTGCTGCTGCGTCCGAGCAATAACACTCATTTCCAAACCGTTCATTCCCTTCCAATCAAAGTCCATTAGCAGCAAGTGATAGACAATCTCGCTCTGTAGAAACAGCATCGCGCTGCCGGTGTCGGAACAGGTCACGAATCGGTATTCGTCCTCTGGCAGTCGCTCGCGAAGTCCCGTGATGAACTCCAAGTCTGAGCCGAGGTACAGAATTCGAAACCGAGCTTCGGTGTTGGCAGACATACAACCGCGCCTCCTTCTGGAAAAAGGCAAGCGGTATATGAGTGATAAGCGGCAGCGTGAAACCGACAGCGTTAAATAATGCGAAAAGCGGTAAGCGGAGCGCGACGGTGCGGGGCGAAGCGGAATGCCAAGGTCCGATGGCTGATGGATGATGGAACGGCAGTAGCGGAGCTAAAACTTTACTGTATCCCTTCCACCCTTCACGTTATCCCCTTTTTCCCCGGGGTTTGATATCCTCTGGGCGCCCAGGTTCTTTAATAGGCAACGGTTAAATGCGTAGCTCAACCTCCCAGGCAAGTGAGTGATGAGCATCGCCGTTGAGAGTGGCAGGGTAACACTCACGGCGAAACAATTACGCGGAGGCACTATATGGACAGTTGTCCATATAGTCAATGAGTATTTCGTAATTGCGTTGCCCTCAGGAGGACACTCCTGATGGGGAGCGCAAGGCCGAGGCCCGCACGATTGGCTGAAAAGCTTCTGCAAATCAGGAACGCCCTCGGTTTATCTCAGAGTGAAATGTTGCGCAGACTCGGTCTAGAGGACAATCTCGACTACACAACTATTTCCAAATATGAGCTCGGCAAGAACGAGCCGCCGTTGATGACGCTCCTCGAATACGCGCGCGCTGCCGGCGTTCACGTCGAAGATCTCATCGATGACGAACTTGATCTCCCTGCCAAACTTCCCGGCAGAGTGCGCCGATAGCGAGTTTTCAAATATTAGTTAGGGTGCCTATATGAAAGAGCCGTGGGAATGGGATGAGGCCGACATACTTAGTCTTATTGGAGTGGCTGAGAGTGCAACTCTGGAGTTCAAGGCTTGCGACGCTTTGACCAACAAGCAAGGTAAGGACTGGAAGAAAGAATTCGCTAAAGATGTTTCGGCTTTCGCCAATTCCGCCGGCGCGACAATCATCTACGGTCTAATTGAGAATCGAAGTACGCATGAGGCCGAACAAATTGATAGGGGCTTTGATCCCCGCGAACCAAACATCGAGACTCTTGAACAAATAGTCAATTCGCGAGTTCAGCGGAAGATCGAAGGTGTCAGATACAAAGCCATTCTATTGGCAAAAACTCATCCGGGAAAGTTTGTGTACCTCGTTCATGTCCCAGAAAGCAACCGAGCACCTCACATGACCGATCATCGCTTCTACAAGAGGTATGAGTTTCAGTCTGTCGAAATGGAGGAATATGAAGTGCGCGAGCGCTATCGACGTGAGACATACCCTGGGAAAGACGTTGTTGAAGCTTGGCGAGACGATGCGATAAATCCGTTCATTGACGCTTTACAGGCAGAGCAACAGGGTTTACGACAGGAAACCTGGGAATGGAAACATCACTACGAGTGGTTTAGCGGAGTGAAGACGCTTGGAGAAGAGTCAACCTTTTCCGCTAACGCGGAGGATTTTCTCGGTAGCTATCCTCAAGTTGGAGAACTGTTGAAGGAGCATGATTCAGTTGTAACGAGAGTCAACAATGCTGGAAAGATTCTCTTTGAAGAAATCTCAAGGGGTGACGCCATCCGAGAAGTATTTGCATTCGCCACTTCGGACGAGTCTTTAGCAAAGCTGAAGGCGGAGAATTCGCGTACGCTGAATGGAACAACAGCCACCGACATATTTCGGGAAATATTTGGAACTAGTGAGATGAGGCAACAGCGGTTTGATTACTTTACCGAATGGGCAATAAATGGAAAACCAGAGACTAATGTGGACCCGATGATAATTTTTTGGCGCACTTATGGGGAGCGATTTTACTCCTTAGCGCTGACTAGCGATTACCGAAGAAGTGTAGTTGCGGCGCGCGAGACGCTATTGCAGGTGATTGAAACGCTTCTGCGGGAGCTAAAAAAAATAAGAAAATACCTGAGCGTGCGCCACAATGTTCGCGTCAGAGCACCCTACCAGGTTTCTGATTATCCGCAGACAACAACAGGATGGGCGGGCAGAGGTTACTAGGGGGGAGAGAGAGAGAGAGAGAGAGAGAGAGAGAGAGAGAGAGAGGACGTGCGGGAAATTATTAGTATCAAAGCTGGCGACGAAGAAATCTCGCTGAAATCGGACAGATCGGATTTCGCCGCCGCAGTGGTAAGAGCTCCTACGGGTGCTGCACCGCTCTTCGGACCGCTCATCGCCGAAATTCTTACTGTTGCTATACCACAACAGAAGATGGATCGAGTGGTAACGTTCGTGACGCTTCTTGACGATAAGCTCAGCTATGTTCGAGACGATCTTATTAAGCTTCGTGTAAAAATTGAAGAGTTTGCAGATTTACTTGAGGATGCGATCGGCCAAGCATCGAGATCGCTGTCCGATGAACGAAAATCTCAAATTGCCTCTCTACTTAAAAACAGCGTGTCGCGAGATGAATTGAAACACTCGGAGCACAAGAAGCTGTTAGGTCAGTTGAATGAACTTAGCGACGTGGAAATTCTTTGGCTTAAACATTATTCTCTGTATCCTGACGAGCAGGGCGCTTTTTGGGATCAGCATAGCGATGCTCTCGGGCGTTACCATGTTGACGGGGGCCAAGCTGATCTCGATGAGGAGGCTCGGTCACTCGACCTCTCGCAATACGTTGCGCCAGGATTTCCCAGCTTTCATCAAGAATACGGGTCAACCGCTGTGGCTGGGTCTGTGAATTAACGTTATGCATTAGGTAAAAAACAAGGGCAGTCTAATTGAGTTTGTTTTGACTGCGCGAGGATTTGTCCTGAAGCTTCTGCAGCTTCTTGAGTCCTGTTGGCAGTTGGGCGCGCGTATCTTTTGAGAAGCACGTCGTGCAGCGCACAAAGGTGTCTTATGCTGAAATAGGAGTGTCCTCGCGATTGATTTCAGCGTCCGTTTTGACACCAACGGTGAGCGGTTCTTTTGATTGTTTCACAGCTTTAGCGCGCAACCTTGCCGGCCGTTCGAGTAATCTTCTTCCGGGCTTCTTCGGCCTTTTCACTTTCGACTACTTCTCTTTTTAACACCTCGCTCAATAAAACCGATTTGATTTGCTGAAGGTCAATCTTGACATCTGGTGAGATCCGTCGCAGTTCACGTCGGAGGACTTCGAGAACCGGATTGCTAACTACCAACGCGCCCATGAAGAACCTGCTCAATGCTTGTTGCTGTGTGTGATAATCACCGAGCGCGGATTTCATTAACCCTTCCCTGGAGAGGTTGTACAACAGCTCGATGTCACTCATTCTCTTCGGACTAAGCGCGGAAAAATTTATTTCCAGCACTAACTCCGAAAGGATAGGCTTAGCGAATGTGATTCTGTATATGCGCCAGATCTCAGCATTCGTCAGAAGCACCCAATCGGTTCCTTGATTCGCAGAGTAATCAACGGCCTGTTTCGTGTAGGAGTCTTTTAGATCCAGGCCAATTGCCTTTACTTCAATGAGGTATTCAAAAGTGCCTTCAATTTTGATCGCCAGGTCGCACCAAGTGCCGCGAATGGAACACTCTGACGTGATTTCTAAATACTTGTTATAGCCAAACACTTCAGAGAGCATATCGGTAACGATGATGACAGTATCTGACTCATTCGCATCACGTGATTTCGCGGCAGTGATTATGGGTTGGAAACGCTTGATGGCTGCAGACAATCTTGCTGCAACCTTACTGGGAACATTCGACAAGATAAGGAACCTCCTGAGGCGGTCAGTGTGGGACTGCCGCGCCTTATATCACCGAAGCCAGCGGGGCGCAAACATTTCTGCTCGTTTGAAGGGAACGAAAAGCTCGGACAGCGAGGAATGGTTGTAGGGCAACCTCTAATCAGGCCATAAGCCAACATCTTCGGTGTTAAGCAGTGGTTTGTAAGTGAATCCGGAAAGCCTCACGGCTTCTTCGGTGGCGGATTGAACTGCGCATCATCCAATGGCACGTTCTGTTTGATCTCCGCGATCTGTCGCCCCCAACTCCTGCCGGGCATTGACCAGCGAATCAGGAACGGCTGTTTGATTCCGTCAACTTCTCGATAGTCGCTGTAATCGGTCTGCAGCGGAAACATACCCAACAAGGTTTCTGATTCCAGGTAACGACGCAACAGCAATCCGGTGCGCGCGTCGAAGTAGAGCTTCTCCGGTTTGCCGCGCATTGGGGCGTCTTTCGGCGTCGCATCGATAACGTAGACTTCACTTTCTCCAATCGTTGATTTGCCGACGACGTTTAGTTTCCGGTAAAGCTCCTTCGTTTTGATCTCTTTGTAAAACTCCGCGTCCGTTTTTAGTTGGGCCAAGACTGGCGGCGGTAAATCTCTCACGCCATCCTGGCTGCTACTTCCCCACCCTGCTATCCCGTTAAAGCCCGTGCTGAAAGCGACCTTCGGATACGTAACGATCGTGAGAATCTTGTTGGGCGCCTTCTGGTAAACATCCTCAGGCACCAGCACGCCATCCGCGCCGATGCGCGAACCCTTCGCTTCGCGACTCGTAAGTTTGGTAAACGCCTGCTCGCCGCCGATCGCTTGCACGTATTTATCCAGTATCTGGTCCGCAGTCGGCAGCGCGCTCTCCTTTTCTGAAGCTGTGCCCGGCTGCCATAGATTCGCCCCTACCGCCGGAACGGAAATCGGCTGCGGGCTGCCGCGGTGACAGGTGAAGCAGCTCACCGCCTTGTCGCCGTTAAAACTGCCTTTATTCAGATCAAACACCCTGCGAACCATTCGTCGCGCTGCCAGCTTCGTGGGCCGATCATCCTTATCGAACGGATTCACGTGGCAATAGTTACACTTCACGCCGAGAGAGCCACTGATGAACGCCATCGTGGGCTCCAACTCCGAAGCGGGCATACCTTTGAAGACTTGAATGTTTTTGTAGACTTGTTCGGCTAACTTCACATCAGCCGCGGGATTCTTTGGCGGCTGCTGAGACATAACAACTGGTTCGCTCGGTTTCGCCATAACGCGCAGCTTCTGACTACAAATCAACAGACTCCCGGCAACAAAGCTGAACATCAACGCCGTCAACCCCAGGCGCTTAAAGTCTCCATTTTTCGTTTGACTCATTGGTCGCCAATCCTTTTTGCGAGTTGCATACTCGCCTGTCGAGTTTTGTATTCGGGCATGACAAACTTCAGCAGATCCACACGGCCGAGGTCGTCACGCACAAAGGTTGCCGCGCCATAAAACTGCTTTACAAAGAATTCGTTTGACGAAGTGGGAAACAATTCAACCTTTTGGCCGACAGCCTCAATCGTGAGCCGGCCGGCTTCATTCCGCACAATCATCTCGAGGTCCGGCCGCCGCACATCATCTCGATAGCGACCGGCGTATTCGTCATAAATCATGCTGTTCACTTCGATAACATTTTTCAAACACTTCTCCAGGGTCACTCTGCTTGCCATAACTCGAAAGCCGAGCTTCTCGATTAGACTCAAGGCCCCGGATGGCGTGGGACGATTGAAGGATTGAATCAGTTTGTAATCCTGTTTCTTCGCGTACTCGATCTCGCGCATCATTAAAGCTGTGGCGATACCGCGCCGTCGATACTCAGTCCTGACTCCGGTAAAACCCTGCATGAGCGCACGCGGCGAAGCCTCATACAAACTCACGTCGCTTACACCCACGTATTCAGTCCCGTGCTTCGCGATGAAGTAGGCCTGCGGCAGCACGTAAGGCATGTCTAACCAAAGGCGCGCTTCACGCTCGTTGTAAGCCGGTGGCGAAAAGGGCGCGCGGCCAGCGTCGTCTTCATACAAACTGCTCGCTAACTGGCGGAGTTTCTCCGCGCACTTTTCATCGCGCTTGCGCTCCTCGGCAAGCGAAGTAATGTTGATGCCGCTCGCCTTTAAACCGGACTCAATTTGCAGAAGCGATGAGGTGTCGACATTAGCGACTTCTAAGCGCAGATCCATGACGCGGTCGGTTTCTGCAAAACCGTTCTCTTTAAGAAACTCTATGACCTCTGTTTGCGTTGTGTATTCCCTACACGAAACGCTGACAGCGTTTACTTCGACTAGATCGCTCAGCAAACGCTGAAGCAAGAGCTCACCAACACCGGCTTTTAACCAACGCGGATCGCTGACAAGAAACAGCCGATACCGGGGCAAATAGTTCGTTTGTTCAATTGAACCGAAGGCGAGGATTTGTCGCGACTCGGCGTGTTCCGCAACGTACTGCCGGCGCTCGTAGCGCTTTTCGTCAAAATTCTGTCGCCGCTGCAGCCACAGCTCATTGCCGGAAACATCTGGCTGCGTTCGCGCAAACGCAATCGCCTTCACTGGTTCCCAATCTCTATTGCTCAGCGGACGAAGACTGGCATTGACTCGATCCGAAAAACTGCGGTCGCGCGAGGGACGTTGGTTCTTAAGATTATCTTTGAACACCTCGACGCTTTCCTTCAGACGCTGTCGCGCGTTGTACAGCCGCTTATTCACGGTGGAGACGGGGACTTCGAGAAAGTGGCCGATGTCGGCCTGGGAATAACCGCTCACGTAAAACAGCGTGGTCACCAGGCGCTCGCTCTCGG
Organism: Gemmatimonadota bacterium; assembly: GCA_046732835.1. GTDB lineage: Bacteria > Gemmatimonadota > Gemmatimonadetes > Gemmatimonadales > Gemmatimonadaceae > UBA4720. The sequence continues at coordinate 7,124 of JBKPNY010000032.1, forward strand.
GCAATTCTTTGATAGTTCGCAGCACGCTCGCCAACAGCTCATGCTTTTCCGCAATGAGCTGCGGACCCGGTTGAACGGCAACGCGCTTCAGCCCATCTTCGAGCGGCACGATCTGCAGACGCTTTCCGCGCGTCAGTCGATTGCACTGGCTCAACACAATGCGTTTGAACCAACCCGGAAAAGCCTTGGCTTCACGAAGTTGATCCAGCTTCTGCCAGGCCACGACAAACGCTTCCTGCGCAACGTCCTCGGCCAGATACGAATCACCGAGCACGGCGTAAGCGCAGGCGAAAGCCATGTCCTGGAAACGGATCACCAGCTCGGAAAACGCCTCGTGGCGCACCGCCAGTGAGCTGCGTGAATCAGACGCTATCGAAATCGTGGCGTGAATATCGTTCACAGTACTGGATTCGGATTATCTCCCCGCTCGATAAGAAGAGCCAGAAAGTTCGTTTAACCTTACCGTCGTTAAGATGCCGTTCTTAACTCGGATCAAACTTTTATCCGCGCGCGGTTATCTTTTGAAAACCTGTTTGGGTTGGATTATGCGAACAACCTGGCTGGGATACGCGGAGACTAAGTAGGAGTTCGCTTCTCTAAGAGCGTTTCAAAGCCTCATCGATTTGAATTTTCAGCGGATCACTGTCAGAGAATGTTGAGGAAAGCCATTCGAGATGACCGACCATTCTTCGTCGTCCTTGTTTGTGAAGATTGGTACCCAGGAGGGCGATGGCCCTCGCGATCACATAGTCCTGATCGGTTGACTCAAGAAGATGGGGTCTCATCAACAGAGAATTTGTTGTCTGGTCAAATCCTCCATCGCTAAGGTTTTTGTTTTTGAGCCACAACATGGCGTGTTTGGCGACTTTCAACCAATCCATGTCGTTCACTAAGTTGCGACGGTAACGCAGTACCCTGTTCCAGACATATTCACCATTCACATTACCCGGGTGCAGCTCCAACCACTCAATTGCTAGCGAAATAAGCTCCAGTTTTAGCGCGTCGTCGTCAAATCGGTATTGCAGACATGACCTAAGCAGAAACGTTGCTTCGTCATCTGCCAGTCGCTCGCGCAATCTTCGGATAGCTGAAGACATCAAATCTGATTGTGCAGCCACAGGCACATCGCCACGTCGAAAAATTCTCTTCAGTACAAACTCTGCATCGGTCGTCTCATAAAAGGTCTGAAGCCACTCTACGGCCGTCTTAACCAGACAGAGCGCTTCTTCGCCTTGAGTACCACTTCGATCGAGCAAGGGTGAAAGAACGAACGCAGCGTCCAGGTTGGCGGAATATTGTTTGAGCCAACCAAGAGCTGACTCGATTACCCTCTTGAGATCCGCTTCCGACAGCTCGCTCCGCTCCAACAAAGGAGGCAGGACGAATCGAGCCTCAGGCGTCGCGTCATACTGTTGGAGCCAACCAAGAGTTGACTCGATTACCTTCCTAATATCCGTTTCGGACAGCTCGCTTCGTTCCAATAAAGGGTGTAGTACGAATTGAGCCTCAGCCGTCTTGTCGTATTGTTGCAGCCAACCAAGAGCTGACTCGATTAACTTCTTAATATCCGGTTCCGACAGCTCGCTCCGCTCCAACAAAGGAGGCAGGACGAATCCCGCTTCGAGCGTCGTGTCATGTTGTTGGAGCCACCCAAGAGCTGACTCAATTAACTTAGTAATATCTGCTTCCGACAGCTCGCTCCGCTCCAACAAGGGTTGCAGCACGAATCGAGCGTTTAGTCCGTCCTTATATCGTTGGAGCCAGCCAAGAGCTGATTCGATTACCTTCTTGATATCCGCTTCCGACAGCTCGCCCCGCTGCAATAAAGCAGGCAGTACGAATCCAGCATCGGGCGTCTTTTCATATTGTTGGAGCCAACCAAGAGCCGACTCGATTACCTTCCTAATATCCGTTTCCGACAGCTCGCTTCGTTCCAAAAAAGGGTGCAGTACGAATTGAGCCTCAGGCGTTCTGTCATGTTGTTGGAGCCAACTAAGAGCTGACTCAATTACCTTGTTAGAAGCACCTTCCGACAGCTCGCTCCGTTCCAACAAAGGCTGGATAACGAAAGTAGCTGAGAGGCTAAGACCATTAGCGCCCAGCCACGTCAACGCTGGATCGACCAAAGAAGCTTGATGGGCGTGATCACCTTTTAGACCTTTGAACAATAAATGGCGCGCCTCTTTCTTCGCACCATGCGCCTGTAACCAGGGCAAGACGAGATTGTCCCATTCTCGAATTGCGGCCCGCTCCCAAGGCGGACCGCTTAAAACGGCACCCAAAGCATACCCGGTAAGATCGGCGTTACCTGTTCGCAATACTTCGCCAAGAAGAGACCCGTTTGCGTAAAGCCAACTCTCCGCAAATTCCGTGAGGGCTTGAATCACGTCTTCGTTGGACAATGAGCCGAGTACACGACGCAATGCGGTGGCAAGGCGACCTATGCCACGTTCAACCTTCAACGCGCAGGACATGACAGCCGAGAATTGATTCGAAAATACAGTCGAATCAGTATGTATTGTTTGATCCAGGACCTCATCGGCAACGACATCATGCGCAGTGGAAACAACGTTCCCATGGGCCTCAAGCCAGCCAAGCTTAAGCAGCAACTCAACGAGGTATTGGGCATCTTCGGCAGCGGTCGGCCAATTCAAGGTGCGATAAGCAGACGCCGCGGCGACAATCAGGTTTGCGCGAGTCTCCGGTGCGCAGGCCAATGCCGCGGCCGCGGCGACCATTGGAGCCTCTGGTCTCAGTGGCGATAAAGAAAACGTATCGCGTTTCACTGAAAGGGCATTCTCCTGAAGCCGACGTCGAAGCCACTGCACGAGGTCGCCCGAACGCAAGGTGGCGATATCAACTTCTTTCAAGAGGTCGTTCTCTGCTCGCGTTTCTAATTCTCGGGCGATAAGCAATGCAATGATCGCCCGAGTGCCGCAGAGATGAATCACTTCGCTTTTACCGAGCGCGGCACAAGCCTTCGGAGCAATTCGTGTCGCCATTGCTTCAATAAGGGTGGCCTTGTGAGAATCGGTTGGACGAATCTCAATAATGCTGAACGCCTCAAGAAATTCCGGGTCGACTAAACCCTTCCACCCGGGCCGACTGTTCGCAAGGAGCCGAAACTGGATTCCACGTTCTTTTGCCGCAGGGGCAAGCGAACGTCTGATGCCGCTAATGTCGAGCCTCTGCATCTGGTCGATGTAATCGAAGACAAGGAGAGTGCGGCTATCACTGTAGGGGAGCACCACCTCCGCTATTTGTTCGGTTTCTACACCCGGCTCGTCTGGAAGAATGTGAAGAACTCGCCATCCTGCCGATGCTGCCAACGTTGCAACCTCGATTGCAGTCCTCGTCTTGCCTACGCCTCCAGCTCCAACCAATACAACGCCGTGTTTAGTATCTAAGTTTTCGAGCTCGTCAAGAACGCGCGCCGGGTGAAAGGGATACGTGGACGGCGGTGACACAAACTCCAGTTTCGAAGGAAGTAAGTATTCTCGAAAACCGGACAGCCGGCTTAGGTAACTCGCATGATCAAAAATGAGTTCAAGCTCGATGCCTAACCACGAGTCTGAAATCAATGGAGAAGCGCCAAGCCATTGCCGGAGATTGTTCCAATCGATAACTCGAATCGAATCGATCGGCACGCGTTGATCGGCCGGCAAGCCCGCGAAAAACTCTTGAATTGATTCCGTCAGTTGCGTGCGGAGCCGTTCGCTATGAAGTTGAGCGCTAATACAGTATGCGTAGCCGCGGGCGTTCAACCAGGGCTCGAACAGATCTTTCCAACCGGTCTGGGCGTTCGCCTCGAGTTTCTTCTTCATCAGGGCCCACTGGCTCAAAATATTCTTGTCAATCCCCTTGACCGTATCATCGTGAGTCTTGCACTCAACAATCAGCGGCAAATGCAAATTCTGAAACGGTCCAGTCAAAGGCGCGTCGTCCAAAAGAAACGCATCAATACTGCCATCGCGCCCTCTGGTAGGAGAGATGTGCGCATACGGTCCGGCCATCGCCGTCAGCGCATCGCCAAGCAACTGCTGAAACGCATCTTGCGCGTTTGCAAATTGCTTTGCTCTCGGTCCAGAGAAGAGTCGAAGGTCAAAATTCTGAGGAAATACTTTCGTCATAAGGAAGGATGCGTTGCGGTTTCAGATTATGCAGCCAGTAGTGAGAACCAGACGAGGCAATCAACTAGTCTGAAAACTGACGATGGCATAACAGAAATTTCGACGCTTAACAAGCAAAGGCTGCGGTTACGATGTGACAACCTAAACGAGATTACGGTGTTGGTAAAGGCTGACCGTACTCTTGTCGGAATTCACCACGCAAAAGGCAAGAGTTGCGCGCGCGGTTATCTTTTGAAAACCTCGTCTGCTATTTTATCGTTAAAGCATTGCCAGATTCCGTTCGCTTAACCGAAGCAAATGTCTACAGCTGAAGCAACTCTCGACACAAGCATCAAAGAATCACGCCAACGTCTCGACGCCTGGGTGCGCGAAGTCGTCGCCTGGCATTTCGATCCGGCCAGCGGCTGCCCGTTTTGGTTGGATTATGCGAGCAAACTCGGCTGGGATCCGCGCGCTCGCATCAATACTTACGACGACCTGGTGCAGTTAGGCCCATTTCAGGACGAGTGGTTACGCGGCGGTCCCGTGCGTCGTTGGGTGCCGAAGGGTTACGCGGATCGGCCGGTCTACACGTTTGAAACTGGCGGCAGCACTGGCGTTCCAAAATCTCGGATTAATATCGACGACTTTCGGATCGACTACGAAGCATTCAGTCACACGCTGCCGGATGAGTCTTTCCCGAAGGGTGCTGACTGGTTGTCGCTTGGGCCAACCGGCCCGCGGCGGTTGCGCCTCGCTGTGGAACATCTGGCGCAATATCGCGCCGGCATCTGCTTCATGATCGATCTCGATCCGCGCTGGGTAATCAAACTGTTGAAAATGGGTCAGTCAAAGATGGCTGAACAATACAAACAGCACGTCGTCGAACAGGGTCTGACGCTGCTGCGAGCACATGACAACATTCGCTGCCTGTTTACGACCCCGAAACTCCTCGAAGCACTGTGTGAGCGAGTGTCGCTTAAAAAACTCGGCATCACCGGCGTGTTCTGCGGCGGCACCGAAATGACGCCGCAGTTCCATCGTTTTGCGGTAGAAGAGTTACTTGAAGGCGCCTACTTCGCGCCGACTTACGGAAACACTTTGATGGGCCTCGCGGTGCACAAGCCGCGTCAGGAAGAAGACAATTTCGCGGTTATCTACTATCCGCCGCAGCCGCGCGCGATGATTGAGATCGTAAATCCTGACGAACCGGATCGAATCGTTGGCTATGGTGAAACTGGACGCGTACGACTCACCACACTGACGAAGGAATTCTTCATGCCGCGATTTCTTGAGCGTGACGAAGCTGAACGTGAGCCACCATGTGAACTTTATCCCTGGGACGGCGTGCGCAACGTTAGGCCGTTCTCGAGACTGCAATCATCGGTTGTCGAAGGGGTGTATTAGCGATTGCGGATTCCGGATTGCGGAATTAGCTGACTGAACTTTAGGTCGGTAACTTCCAATCCGCAGTTCCATTTCTGAACTTCCTATGATTCCACAATCCGAAATCTAAAATCAGAAATCGCAATGATTCACATACCCATACTGCGTGGCGGTGAACCCTACAAGAGTCTCGACGTTGCGCGCATACCGCACCATCGAACTCGCGAACTCTTTGTCGAAGTCAGCCAGGCAAATGCCGGCTTGATTAGACGCGACCTGCGTGATCAACGGTCTGCTCGCGAAAAGCTGGCCGCATTTTCCACGCGCGAACTGGTTGAGATTTGTGCGCGCGCGGCCGAACATTTTCTTAACGACGCGCTGCCGCTCGGCGATGCAACACAAACAGCGGACGACTACGTGGAGCAGGTATCAGCGACGACCGGTATGCCTCACGTTCTGGCGCGCAACAACATGCGCAAGATTTTTACCGTTCTTGCAGAGGCGGGTGGTGTCCTCAACGGCTTAACCAGAAACATCAATTGGGAAATACTCGATCGCGGCTTCGGCGAGTTTAATGGTCAGCCTCTCAGTTTTTATCCGCGCACTGAATCGCTCGGTGTGGTGCTCCCGAGTAATTCTCCCGGCGTTCATTCGCTTTGGATCCCGGCAGTTCCCTTGAAGATTCCGCTCGTACTGAAACCAGGAAGCGCCGAGCCCTGGAGTCCTTACCGAATCATTCAGGCGCTGATTCGGGCTGGTGCGCCACGTCAAGCATTCAGTTTTTACCCGACCGATCACGCCGGTGCAGGCGAAATTCTGCGCAACTGCGGACGCGGAATGATCTTTGGCGATGCCGCTTCGACCGGTCAATGGCAAGGCGATCCGCGTATCGAAATTCATGGGCCGGGCTACAGCAAGGTCGTTATCGGCGAAGATTGCATCGACCGCTGGGAAGACTATCTCGACGTGATGGTTCGCTCGATCGCCGACAACGGCGGCCGGTCGTGCATCAACGCTTCGAGTATTTGGGTGCCGTCACACGCGCGCGAAATCAGCGCCGCTTTAGCTGAACGGCTCGCAGCGATAAGCCCGCGCGCTGCCGACGATCCCGATGCGAAGCTGTCGCCTTTTGCCGATGCCAATGTCGCGAGTCGCATTTCGCAAATCATCTCGCAGGGACTGACGGAACCTGGCGCTCAGGAGATAACTGCAAATCACCGCGAAGGTGAACGCCTGGTCGTGAACGACGGTTGCTCGTATTTGTTGCCCACAGTGGTGCTGTGCGAAACGCCTGATCATGCGCTGGCAAACAAGGAATTCATGTTTCCCTTTGCGAGCGTGGTGACCGCGCCGCAAGACACG
>JBKPNY010000033.1:0-1182 GCA_046732835.1 Gemmatimonadota bacterium
AACTGGGCGAGATCGGTAGGCGTGGTCCACAAACCTGCCGGCGCCAGCTCGGGATAACGAAAGTATCCACCTTTGATTACTTCCCCATTAGGCAGGTGTCCGGCGGCCATATTACCTGCGAGGTGTTGCGGCAGCGCTTGCACGAAGCTGCTGTGGTCCATACCCAATCTTTTCAAAACTAATTGATCGAGCACCTCCGAGAACGGTTTTCCAGTAACATCGATGAGGAGTTGTTGCAGCACAACATAGCCCCCGCCGGAGTAACGAAACTTTGTTCCGGGCGTCATGTCGACGCGAATCGGTTGTGAGTTCGCCGGTGCAGTACCATCCAGGATTTGCAAGAGCGTCGGTAACGATGCATCGGACGCGTAGCCAAGAAAACCGGGAACGGTCACACCCGCGGTATGGCTCAGCAGACGGCGTAGCGTTACCTTCTGTGTCGTCGTAAATTCATTTTGAGGAATCCGCCACGACTCCAAACTGCCATTCACGTCCGCATCGAGATCGAGACGATGCTGTTGCACCAAACGCAAGGCGGCCATGGCGGTGATTGGCTTGCTCAACGAGGCTGCCTGAAAGACAGTCGTGACTGTAGCGGGCACTTTGCCGCCCGCTTCCAGCGTTCCATAAGCACGCGCCCATTCGACTCGCCCATCGTTGATTACGGCAATACTGACGGCGGGAGCCTTGTAAAACTGCATGCGATCCAGCAGTTTCATTCCCGCTACCGCTTCGCCTTTGATTTTAGCGGGCGGCAAGAGGCCGTTCTCAACGCGCTTAATTCTCGTTTCAATCGTTGCTGCAGTTTGCGGTCCCGCTTGCCGCGACGGCGTCTGCAACGAGGCTTGTGATGCATCGGCGAAAATTAAGCATGTCACGACGATGGCGGCGAAAGCGCACACTTGCAGCTTTTGAAACATAGATCTCCTTCGTTGCATCGCGGTACGAAGTGAATAACGAAGAATTTAGCGGGTTTATTAACTTACGCGGTTTCAGAAGGCTTCAGCTTGTGTGACCACAGCCAGTGAAGTCCATACCAAAAGAAAAAACTGACGACATAACCTATGATGACCTTTGAAGCGTTGATGCTCGGGTTCGATCCTGCTATTAGCATGAGGGCGATTGCGGGTACAAAACTCACGATCAGAAACGTCCAGAGGGCGACACGTAGCGGTCTAAACC
>JBKPNY010000034.1:0-5377 GCA_046732835.1 Gemmatimonadota bacterium
CTCACCGATATGGATGCTCCGGCACACTAACTGGAATACTGAATGCTGAATGCTGACTAACTGCGTAGTCGGTCAGCATTCAGCATTCAGTATTCCAGTCGTCAGCATTCAGCATTCAGTATTCCAGTCGTCAGCATTCAGCATTCAGCATTCTTGTAACTTTGTTATGTGCTCGTTCCAATATTCGCCACCCTCCTGCTGGCGCAAACACCGCGGACAGTCGCAATCGATGAACGTCTTGCCGAAGACGCAAAGATCGCGATAGGCGACAAGGTTGTCGTTTCACCAAAGCCCAATTCCGCCAAGGGCGACACGGTCATTGTATCCGCCATAATCAAACGGGGAGCAGATCCGGCGGAAATCGCACGCAGCGAGTATCAGGTACGATTTCACCTCGACCATCTCCAGAAAGTCGCTGGCTATGGAGACCGCGTTGACCGGTTCGCAATCTCGACCCGTGGAACCCAGGAAACCGAGAAAGCACTCAACGACATAAACGCAGCTGCATTTGGATTCGAAGCGCATCGCTCACGCGACATCGCGGTCGAGACATCGCAGACATTTCAGGTGGTCAGTCGATTTCATAAGGCAATCGGCTTCATCACCATCGTCGCAAGCACGATCTTCCTGTTGTGCATCATGCTCCTCAAAGTCGAGGAGAGGCGGCGCGAGGTTGCAGCACTGCGCCTGATGGGTATATCCCGATCGACGGTCGTTAAGGGAATCGTTGCAGAAGCTGCGCTGCTTGCGCTGGTTGGATGCGTACTCGGCATCGGCATCGGAGCCTTGAGCTCGTACGCAATAAACCTGTTCTATCAGGCACACTACCGAACACCGCTCACGTTTTCCCTGATCACGCCGTCCATAATTGCGCTCGCCGTCAGTCTCTCGCTCATACTTGGGATTCTGGCGGGTCTCGTTGCGTCACTCAGACTCGTGAGAACTCCGCCGCTCGCGCTGTTCGGCCGCTGATGATACGACAGCTCGCATGGTCATCGCTTCGGCGGCACACCACACGAACGATTCTCGCGATACTTGGCGTCGCTGTAGCCGCTGCAATGCTGCTCGACATGGTGATGATGTCGACTGGACTGCGCGAATCGTTTCGTGAGCTCCTGTTGTCGCGCGGATTCGAGCTTCGACTCGCCCCAAAGGGAACGCTTCCGTTCGACACAGATGCGACAATCGAGAATGTCAGCGGGATCATCGCGAAGCTTCGCACCAATCCTGAAATCACAACCATCAGCCCGGTCCTCGGTGGAACTATTCACGTTCCGGTGAACGGCAGGATCGTCACGAGCGCCGTGCTTGGCGTCAACCCCTCAGTGCAGGGCGACTACGGAATCGTGACGGGGCAAAGCTCAATCGCGCCCGATGCAATCGTAGTGAATGAGGATTTCTTGCGCGCCACCGGGAAGAAAATCGGCGATACAATAGAAGTCGCGACAGGATACAATCCGCAGCTTCGCACGTATGCTGGAACGCGCAGGTTAAGAATCAGCGGAGAGGTTCGCTTCCTTTACGGCGCGGCCAATCAGCTCGCGACGGCTGTGCGACTCGAGACGCTTCAGGAGATGAGCGGTCCGTCGCGCGCTGATGACGCTTCGCTGTTCATGCTCAAAGTGCGTGATAATTCGCGCGTCGAGCCAATACGCACGTGGATCGAGAGAGAGATCCCCGAAGTCAGTGCGCTTTCGATTGCAACGGCGCTCGCGCAGGTAGACGAAAGACTCAGCTACTTCCGCCAGCTTGCGTTCATGCTTGGCACCGTCAGCCTGATTGTCGGGTTTCTTCTCGTGACTACGCTCGTGACAGTTTCTGTCAACGAACGAGTCGGCGAGATCACTGTGATGCGCGCGCTCGGCATATCACGAGCGCACGTTGTTCAGCAGATCGTCCTCGAAAGCATGGTGATTACACTGCTCGGCGCGCTGGCCGGGCTCGGACTTGGTCTTATCACCGCGCGCTTTCTCAACAGTATTCTCGCGAGCTTTCCCGGTCTGCCTGTAGCGATTGACTTCTTTCTCTTTCAGCCGCGCGCAGCATGGACAGCGCTCGGGATGCTCGCTCTCTCAGGCATTGCCGCGGGAGTCTATCCATCATTTCGGGCTGCGTCGCTTCCAATCGCAACGACATTGAGAGAGGAAGCAATCGCGTGACCGATCGAAAGATTGTTGTCGAAGCACGGGGCCTCGCACGCGACTACGCTTTTGGAGAAGAGCGAGTTCACGCGTTGCGCGGAGTGAGCTTTGATATCGCAGATGGAGATTACGTAGCCATCGTCGGGCCGTCCGGGTGCGGCAAATCGACCTTGCTCAATCTCATCGGTGCGATTGACAAACCAACCACTGGCGCAGTGAAAATTCGCGGTGAAGCCGCAAACGGAATGCGGGATCGCGAAGCGACAGAATTTCGACTGCGGAACATCGGGTTTGTATTTCAGCGGTTCTATCTGATGCCAACGCTGACGGCCCGCGAGAACATCGAGCTTCCGATGGCTGAGGCGGGACTAAACCCCGCGGCGCGAGCAGCGCGTGCACGCGAGCTGCTCGCCTATGTCGGACTCTCGCATCGCGAAAAACATCGGCCATCGCAACTTTCAGGCGGAGAGCAGCAGCGGGTTGCAATTGCGCGAGCTCTTGCCAACAAGCCTGCGCTCCTGCTCGCGGACGAGCCAACAGGAGAGCTCGACGCGAAAACCGGCGCCGAGATCATCTCGCTCTTTGGAAAACTGAACGAGGACGGAACAACGATCGTCGTCGTGACGCACGACGAAGATCTCGCCAGCTCGGCAAGGCGAAAGATTCACATGCGCGACGGCCTCATCGTCGATCAATGATCTCGCTCATCGCATTCAGAAACATCGTCTACCGTCCGTGGAGGTCGGCGCTTCTGTTCTTTGGATATGGTATCGGCGTCGCGGTGATGATCGTTCTGCTCTCCGTTGGTGAAGCACTTCTCACGCAGGCGAGAGACGAGAAGCTCGTTGGCGGAGGAGAGATAACCGTTCTTCCGCAGGGACTCGATGTCGAAGTGATGAAGACCGGAGGCGTTGGCGGACTTTTCTTCTCGATCGACCAGGCGCGCTTCATTTACGATCAGCTCCTTGCGTCGCCGAGACTGTCGAGATCAGTGAAGGCAGTCGCACCGCAGATCGATGGACGACTTCTCTATCTCACGACAGCGCGCGGTAACGAATATGCCATTCGCGCAAACGGAGAAATTCCAAGTCGCACGCTTGTCGTACGCGGATCGCTGAATGTGAAATCCGGAACGTGGCGCGACGACGATGGCGACAGGCGATGGGCAAGCCCGACCATCGTCGAGCTTCGTCACGACATCGATCATTTCCATCTCCCGAATGACAGCACAGCAAATCGTGATACGTGGGCAGAGTGGCATTACTTCAACGTGCTTTCTGCGGACAGAAAGCGCTGGGCGTTCATATCGTTCATAGTTGGCGGAGATGTGACTTCCAATAAATGGGGTGGCAGCGTCACGGTCACATTGCGTGAGGAAGGGAAGGAGTCGCGAAAGTTTGAGTCGTTGATTCCGAGGCAGCGCGTTCATTTCTCGACGTCTCAAGCCGATGTTCGGCTTGGCGAATCGAGTGTGTCGATACTTCCGAATGGTGATTATCGAGTTATCGCATCAGCGGGCGGAAGGGCTGGAAAGCTCGACGTGAATCTGGTCGTTCATCCGGCGCCCCGAGCGTATTTCCCCGGTGCATCGATAGGGACCGAGGGATTCGTGTCGGGCTACACCGTACCTGCTTTACGCGCGAGTGCTACCGGGTCGATCTGCGTGGCAGCAGCATGTGAAGAATACGACTCGGCGCAGGCTTACCATGATCACAACTGGGGAGTGTGGCGTGGAGTGACATGGGACTGGGGTGCGTCAAGGGCTGGCAGCTATACCATTCTATATGGAAGAGTCATTGCTCCTGACTCCCGGCGAGAACAGCCGCTGTTCGTTTATCTCGTCGACTCACTTGGATTCCGCGCAGTGATGCGGCCTGCGACCATCACCTATACAGACGGTCGCACGAATCAGGTTGGCGGACGTGAGCTCCGCGTGCCTTCGCGCGCAGTGTTCGCGGATGTCCGCGGTGCTGACACACTGCGAGTCGAGCTTTCTATCGAAGACGCGATCGCGACTGAAATGCGACAATCCGCCGGACTGCCGCAGTTCGGTGGCCCGTACTTCATTCAGATGAAAGGAACCACAGTGCTCAGCGGCCGAATTGGCGGCGAAAAAATCTCAGGAACAGGAACCGGATTCTTCGAAACGTACCGCTAGGACGCTTTTTGCGATTTGAAAGCGGCATCGCGGACGCGCGCCTTTGTCACATGCTTCCATCACGTTGACGCCCACCAGCTCGCTTACGAGAGCCCGCGCTGCCTGACATGTCGCCGGATGGGATCGAACTGCATCTGCGAGAGGACAGCTGTATCCGCGAATGAAGATGCACTCGGAAGACTCTTCGACTTCTGCGAGTCCGCCCAGTCCCGTGAGAACGGCGGCTGCACCTTCGGCTCGTTCGCGCAGAGTTCCTGTAAGAGACGGCTGATCCGCAGCCAGTCTCTCTCCAACATCGCGTAGAATTACCTCCAGATCCTCGGTCGACATTCTGTCGCTCAGTGATTCGACAAGGCGCGTAAGAACCGGCAGATACGCTTGCGAGAAATTTCTCTCAGCAGCTTCGGTAAGCTCGTAAACCACGGCGGGTCGCCGTCCACTCGGCCGCGTTGCGATCTGGTGCGCGATGCCATCGCGCTCGAGAATTGCGAGATGCGCGCGCACCGCGTTGTCGGTAATTCCGAGAGTCTGGCGAAGCTCCTCGACAGTCCGGCTGCCGCGCCTCAGCTCGGCCACCACCTGGCCGCGGGTAGTCAGAAGGAACTTGGGGTCCCAATGCATTTAATGAAGGTAGGCAAAGGAACAGACTTTTGCAATAAGTCAAAGAGTTGCTTGACATATTCCTCCATCCAGGCTAGCCTTACCAAACGCGCTATGAAAACAAGGATCAGCAAGTGAGTGCCGAACAGTCTGCGCCCTCAGGGCCGGATCTCGAAAAAGGGATTCCCTTCCACGACATTCCTGACGGGGGAATGGTTGGCGGGCATTTCGGCGATCAGTCAGTCATCGTCGCTCGACAGGGCGACGAAATCTTTGCGATTGGCGGACAGTGCACTCATTACGGCGCTCCGCTTGCGGACGGACTGGTCGTAGGAACAACAGTGAGATGCCCGTGGCATCACGCCTGTTTTGATTTGCGCAGTGGTGAAGCCATTCGTGCGCCTGCACTCAATCCTGTCGCGCGCTGGGAAATTGTTCGCGATGGCGATACCGTCAGAGTTGCAAAGGAAATTCCAGC
>JBKPNY010000035.1:0-10568 GCA_046732835.1 Gemmatimonadota bacterium
ACGCTGATCGAGCTTCTCATCGTTGTCGTCATCATCGGCATTTTGGCCGCGATTGCGATTCCGAAGTTCGCAAACACCAAGGAGAAGGCATACGTTGCGTCGATGAAGGCTGACCTTCGTAACCTCGCCACGTATGAAGAGAGCTACGCCGCCGACAGCTCAGGCACGTACTTCTCCGGAAACGGATCGGCCCAGGGTTTCTCGCCCTCGCAGAACGTGACCGTTACGGCGACCGCAGTTGCTGGCCCGCCTGCTACATGGACGGCAGCAGCGACGCATTCGCTGACCTCGAAGACCTGCAGCTCTTCAGCGAACGGCCTCATCACCTGCACCTGATTTTTGCTTCTCGTATCAATTGAAAGGGCGGCCCCAGTGGCCGCCCTTTTCTTGTTGCTGACCCATAAGTACGAGCATCAGTCGTCAGCTCTCAGCGAGAGCTACCTGCGGCCAGCCGCCAGCAAAGCGGGTATGTCGTTCACTGGTAGCAGGGAGCTGGTCGCTCTCGCTGGTCGCTGAGAGCTGACGACAGATGGCCCGCGTTGTTCCGCTACCAGGCAAGAAGAGTTGATGAGAGCCTCAGCCAGAGTAGCGGATACGATTCGCCATGACAATCAATCGTTATGGGCTCACGCTGATCGAAGTAATTGTCGCGATGCTTCTGTTCTCGGTTGGGGCATTGGGAATGGCGGCGGCAAGCGCAGCGATTACCCGGCAGATGACGTTGAGTCTGCTTCGGTCCCGCGCAGCATCGATCGCTCGAGATCGTAATGAGACAGTCCAGTCCGTTGGATGCAGCGGCATCTCGAGCGGAAGCGAAACAAGGCAGGGGGTCGCTTCGACATGGACTGTGACTTCGGGCATGACCGCTTCGCTCGATCAGGAGGTTGAGCGGCAAGGAATCAATCAGCTGGTCACCGATCATTTCCTTTCGGCCGTGCCATGCGGGTGAGACTGGGATTCACTGTCGCTGAGCTCCTCGTTGCTACCGCTGTCGCGGGAATCACTTGTGGCTTGATGACCATGACAATCGTACGCCAGCAGCGATTCTACTCATCAGCAAGTGCAATACTTGGCGTACGAGCGCAGCTGCGCGATGCTGCGGATGTGCTCGCATCCGACATTCGCAGTGCATCCGTTGCCAGCTTTGGATTGCCGGTCATGATGGATACCGCATTCGAGATGTACAGCGTGATTGCATCATCGGTTGTCTGCATGTCGGGATCGCCCACCACGATGGGACTTCCACCAACTACACTTACGAGCGGCAACACACTCACTGCGATGCTTGCCCAGCCTGACACTGGCGATATTGCCGCGATCTTTTCTTCTGACTCCAGTCGATGGGAGAATCTGCGCGTCGCCGCGTTTGGATCGCGCTCGCTCGCCACATCCTGCCCGGCGTCAACCGGATTCACGACGCTCGGCGATGCGGCGGCGGGATATCAGCTCACGCTTGTCGCTGCTCCTCAGGTTACCGTGAAGGCAGGATCGATTGTTCACTTTCTTCGTCGAGCCAGGTACAGCTTCTATCGATCGTCCGACGGTGAGTGGTATCTCGGTTACCGGCGGTGCGGGGTGTCCACCCCATTTGCATGCTCGTCGATTCAACCGGTCAGCGGACCTTATCATCCATATCGCGCGAGCGGTGGTGGCGGTGTGACGTTTCGCTATCGCGACAAGTACGGAGGCGATGTGACGAGCGCTGCACTGTCCACATCGGTTGCACGAATTGACATCGTACTCCGCGGGCAAAGTGCATCGGCGATATCCCTTGCTGGTGACGCTCGACAGATATGGCGTGACTCAGTTGTCGTCTCGGTGTCCCCACGGAACCGAACGAGATGACGCGACGCGGATTCGCTCTCGTGGCGGCACTTCTGGCACTGGTTCTCATCGCTGCTCTCATAACCGGTGCGCTCTTCGCCAGTAACCAGGAATCCCGTTCGGCCGGCACTCAGCTGATGGATCAGAAGGTATTCGGATACGCGGAGCGTTCCGCGCTCGAAACAGCGGTTAACTGGACGTGCCCGGAGTGTGACCTTCTGCCCGTTGGATCAGTCATTATTCGAAATCCGGTATCACCGCCTCCACTCGAGAGCACGGTTTACATCACGCGGCTCGACAGTGCGGTTTTTCTCGTTACCGGTGAAGGCCGCCTCAGCGAATCAGGCGCTTCAACTGTGCGCCGTCGCGTGTCGATCGCCGTGAAAATCACGCGCGATTCCCTCGGAGTTTCCAAGTCTTCACGCATCGCCGGCGATTCGTGGATCGCCGCGTACCAGTTGTAGCGCAACAAACACTCGCAAACTGCAACACTACCTGTTACCAACGCGCTCGGTAAATCGTGTCTAGCGTGCAATCAACTGATGTCTCCTACCCCAGGACAACATGGCGCTCTTCGGCCGGAAGAAAACGACAGTAGGTCTCGATGTTGGATCGGGCCTCATAAAGATCGCAGTAATCGATCACGGCAAGGGTGTGCCCGAGCTCGTGAAAGTTGCGATCACCAAGCTTCAGCCTGACGCGATCGTCGAAGGTGAAGTGATGGATCCGGGCATTGTGTCCGATGCAATCCGCGCTGCGCTCGACAACGCAGGCGTAAGCGGCAAGCACATCGTCACAGCCGTCGGTGGACGCGACGTGATGGTGAAGAAGATCCAGACCGAGCGCGTGAAGGAAAAGCAGGCGCGCGAGCTGATGCGCTGGGAAGCGGAGCAGCACGTTCCCGACGTCGAATCAGTGGAGCTCGATTTCCAGATTCTCGACGATTCGAAGAGCGCTGACGAGATGAACGTTCTTCTCGTTGCAGCAAAGCGCGACCTCGTCGATGCAAAGATCAGAATTCTCGAAGACGCTGGAGTTACTCCCAGCGTCGTTGACGTTGATGCGTTTGCACTGCACAACGCATTCGAAGTGAACTACCCGGAAGCGATGAAAGGATTCGTCGGCCTGGTGAACGTTGGAAACGAAGTCACCAACGTGAACATCATGGACAACGGTGTTCCCATTCTCACTCGCGACCTTCCGCTGGGCACACGTCGCTTCTCTGAAGATCTGCAGCGCCAGCATGGAATGTCGGCGCGCGATTCGGAGAACATGATTCGCGGTTACGATCGCTCAGCGCAGCTCGACAGCATCCTGTCGATGCGCGTCGAAGAGATTGCAATGGGTGTCGAGCGCGCGGCTGCATTTCTGTCGACCTCACGCAATGCGGCGCAGCTCCGCGCAGTCTACATCTGCGGCGGCGGCTCGCGTACACCGGGTCTCGCCGAAATGCTTGGCGACAGACTCAAGATCAAAGTCGAGCACGCAAATCCGCTTGCCCGTCTCAACATTCGCGATGGCGCACTGGAGTCGCTGACGACTGATGAAGTCGCTCCGCTCCTCATGCTTCCCATCGGTCTGGCGCTTCGCCAGTAGCCCGCACCGGACAAATAAATGATCACGGTCAATCTTCTCCCGGGCTCCGCCAAAAAGTCGACCAGTCGCGACTTCAATATCTCCGGAATGGTTTCCGGCGCGGCGTCGAGTATTTCCGACAAGTACCTCCTAGCCTGCGTTGGAACAGTCTCAGCGACAGTCCTTGCCGTCGGATTCCTTTTCATGGGCCAGAGCTCCCGCGAACGCACCCTCGTCGAGCGCGAACAGCGCGCGATGCAGGATTCGTCGCGATTCAAGGTGGTGCTCGAGGCTAAAGCGAAAGCCGAAGCTACTCGCGACTCGCTCTACCAGCAGGTCGCGATCATCAAGTCGATCGACGACAGCCGCTACCTGTGGCCGCATCTCCTCGAGGAAATCTCGAATGCGCTGCCGCAGTACACATGGCTGAC
Organism: Gemmatimonadota bacterium; assembly: GCA_046732835.1. Lineage (GTDB taxonomy): Bacteria > Gemmatimonadota > Gemmatimonadetes > Gemmatimonadales > Gemmatimonadaceae > UBA4720. The sequence goes on from JBKPNY010000035.1 coordinate 3,831, forward strand.
GGTCGTCACGCAGACCAGTGCGCCGCCAAGCTCTGCTGTCCAGGACACGACAAGGAAAACTGCAGCGAAGGATGGCGAGGCAAAGAAGGATGACGCGACAGCCGCGCAGAAAAAAGCGCGCGCTGATTCGGTTCTCGCTCAGGCTTCACGCGCAACGAAGTTCCGAATTGTAGGGCACACAGTCGATATCCAGGCACTCACTCTTTTCATGAAGACCCTGGAGGCATCGCCTTTCATTCAGAACGTGCAGCTCACGCGGTCGGACATGGTCATCGTCGAGAACAAGGAAGTCACCGAGTTCCAGCTCGAGGCTGAGACTCAGAAGCCGCCTGCGTTTCTCGTGAAGACGGTCGCAATGAACGTCGGAGAAAACTGATTATGGCAATCGGAGCGAATCTCACTAAGCGCGAGCAGATGCTCATCTCGGCGATTGTTGTCACGGTCGCCCTCGCTGGCGCGTGGGGATACTTCATGTATCTGCCCAAGCGCGCGCAGCTCGCAGCAATCGAGCAGCATGTCGACGCGCTCGACAAGAAGAATCAGCAGGCCAAGGCAGATCTTGCCAACGGAAGTGTTGCCAGGCTGAAGGCACAGTCCGCGGAATACGAAGCGAGCCTTCGTGCTTTACAGACTCTCGTGCCGAAAGTGAACGAGGTCCCTGCGCTTCTCGAGAATGTGTCGACAGCCGCACGCCGCGTTGGACTCGACCTGGCCTCTGTCGAGCCGATGCCGGTAATCGTCGGCGAGCAGTTCGATACCTATAGATACAAAGTGTCCGTGAAGGGCGGCTACCATGCGCTCGCAGGCTTCCTGACCAACGTCGGATCCCTGAACCGGATCGTTGCACCTGTTGCGCTGGACGTTAAAGAGCAGTCCCCTCAGGACAAGAAGAAGGCGCGACCAAAAGAAGGCGAGTCGACGCTGGACACTGATTTCCAGATTCAGACCTACATCGCGCACCCGGTCAACGCGACGGGTGATGCAGTTCCGCAGGAGCCGAATCAATGAAAAAGAAAACGACGTTTGCAGCGCTCATCGCGCTGGTTCTCATAATCGCAGCCTCTGCCGGCATCGTCGCGCGCGCGCAGACACCCGCAAAGGCGAAAGTCGTACGCGTCGCATCGAATACATCAACTGCGAATGTGAACGACAAGAATCGTCTACCTGCGAACACGACGCCCGCGGCAGCTCCTGCACCGGCGCCGAAGTCAGCCGAACCGGAAGTTCTCATCAATCGTGAGAGCTATGCATATCCGGGTGCAGGCCGCCGCGATCCGTTCGTATCACTCATGAACACCGAAGAGCTTCGTCCGCTGCTCAGCGATCTGAAGCTCGTTGCCGTCGCGCTCGATCCTACGGGGCGCAACTCTGTCGCAGTTCTTCGCGACATGTCTACCAAGGAGCAGTACCGCGTGAAGGTCGGCCAGGAAATCGGCCGCATGCGCGTAGCAGCAATCCACGCGAAAGACGTGGTGTTTGGTATCGAAGAGTTCGGTTACAGCCGGCAGGAATCGCTGGCGATGGTGATGGATTCAACCAAAGTGAGGACGCAATGAGGCAGTTCCTGGCGGCGTGTGCCGCGCTCCTGGTAATTCCCGCAGCGGGCGCAGCGGCACGTCTTGAAACCCCGAACGCCCCGGCAGTCCGGTCGGTGAGCGTCGTCCCGGCATCCGGCCGGGCCGAGATCGTGATCGGTGTCGATGCGTCTGTTGACGTTGATGACTTCGCGCTCGAGTCTCCATATCGCGTAGTCGTCGATCTGAAAGGAGCGGTTCTCGGAAGCCGCCCGAGTTACGATCGACAGATGCGCGGTGGAGTTACGAACATTCGCGCTGCGCAGTTCAAGCCGAATGTCGTGCGCGTCGTAATCGAAATGGATGCGGCACATTCATATGATGTAAAGCGCGCCAACGGTGAAGTGCGCGTAAGCATCGCCGGCACAAACGCCAACTTCGCTTCGTGGTCTTCGGATCCGAACCAGAAGACTGTTGCAGCTGCACCTGCACCGCAGGCTCCTGCGACCGTGGCTGCAAAGCCCGCAGCGCCGGCCTATCAGCCCCCCGTAGTGAGTCAGAATTCAGCAATCAGTAATCCTGTTGAATATCCTTCAGTGACGCCAAGCTCGGATATCGCCAGCGACGATGTTGCTGACGATGACGACAGTGCTGCGCCGGCCGAGCCGATGAAGCTCTCCAAAGCATCGGCATACTCGGATCAGCCCAAGATCACCGTCACATATCAGGACGCTGACATTCGCGACGTTATCGCAGCATTCGCAGCATTCTCGGGCAGAACCATCGTTGTTGGAAAGGACGTACAGGGAACAGTCACTGCTGAAATCAAGAATCAGCCGTGGGATGTCGCACTGCGCGCGATCCTGCAGGGTCAGGGACTCGCTGCTGCAGAAGACGCTATCTCCGGAATCATTACAGTAGACAGCTACAAGAACATCGCATCGAAGCAGGCTTCGGAGCCGCTCATCACACAGATGGTCGCGGTGAATTATGCCAAGGCAGCATCGCTCGTTCAGACGCTGACCGGTCTTCTCGCGCGCGACTGCACACCAGGCAGCGTTCCGCAGGCTTCGCAGAATGCGCAGACCAGCTGCTTCTCACGCGGCGCAGTCGCAGCAGATACTGCAACGAATACTCTTCTCATAACAGAAACAGCTACACGCATGCCGGACCTGCTCGCGTACGTCAAGAATCTCGACGTTCGCACTCCGCAGGTTGCGATCAAGGCGAAGATCATCTTCGTCAATCGCACCGACATCGAGGAGCTCGGTCTCTCGTACGATCTCGGCACCGGTAACGATCAGTTCTTCAGCCAGCTCGTGCAGCGCGTCGATCCGACGACTGCAAAGCCTGTCGATACGAACGGCGACGGCGTACCCGATGCATTCGGTGGCGGAACTCCGATCGCAGGCGATCGTGTTCTCCTCGGTGGAAATGCGCTCGCAGCAATTGCAAACGCGAACGCACGCGTCGTAAACCCGGCGCTCAAGCTCGTCTTCTCTGCAGCACTTGGAAAATTCCAGCTCACGAGCTTCCTCGACGCTCTCCAGGAAGTCCGCCTTGCGGATCTTCAGGCTGAGCCGAGTATCGTGACGCTCGACAATCGTCGTGCTGAGATTCTGGTTGGTCAGGAAATTCCAATCCGTGTTCTGGATCTTGGAACGCAGGGTCAGCAGGGTGGCGCACAAGGCGGCGCGAACACAGTTCCGCGTGCAACTGTTCAGCTGAAGGAAGTTGGAATCATCCTGAGCGTGACACCGCACATCACGAACAACAGACAGGTCCTGCTCAACCTGCATGCTGAGAATTCAGATGCACAGCTCGCGTCGTCTGACGTCGGCTTCATCTTCGGCAAGCAGAGAGCGGACAATCAGCTTCTCGTCGGCGACGGTGAGACAGCCGTAATCGGTGGTCTTACTGTAACGCAGGTGACGAGCTCGAAGTCTGGAATTCCGCTGCTCGTCGATTTGCCGATCATCGGCAGACTGTTTGGAACAACCCGCACTTCAGAACAGAAGCGCGATCTGCTGATTCTCGTGACGCCGCACATCATCGACGAGGGCGAGCGTCAGCTCAGCGCTCGCGCGACTGTGTCGCCGGCCCCCGCTTTGAAACGGTAGGACACACCAATGCTGAATCTCTCAATCGGCCGCGCACGCAAGGGAGCTGCGCTGATGGCGGCAGTCGTGAGTGTCTTCACGGCTGCGTGCAACAGCGACTCTTCGGGAGTGCTTGGCGGCAATCAGTCTGACAAGACACCACCTACCGTTCAATTGAGCCCGGGCGGAACGAGCGCTGACACAGTGATCTCGTTCCAGGTCGAAGTGAAAGACAACCTCGGCATCAAGAACGTGAAGGTCAACATCACCGGCGGCCTGACGATGTCGTTCGACACGACATTCACGACGGCTAATACGGATGCAATTGTTCCGTTTACGATCTCGGTTCCCCGCAGCATTCCAAAGGGAACTCCGGTTCTTGCCACTTCGTTCGCACTCGACGGAGCGGGAAACAAATCAGCGGTTGATTCGCTGAGCCTGACGGTCGGCAACGTTCCGCCGGCAGAGGTTCACATCAACAGCCCCGCAAGCGGAACCATTGCGGTCATCGGCAAGTCGATCGTAATGTCGCTTGGCGCACGCTCCGCCGTGAAAGTTCGTACTATCGGATTCAAGACCTCCGGCAGCTTCATCACCGGGGACTCGAGCGGATTCAACAGTCCGCTGCCTGATTCAGTGACGGTACTCGATACTCTCTCAATTCCGTCAAATGCTCCGACAGGTCCGCTGCAGATTGCGCCTTTCGTCATCGATTCACTCGGGCAGCGCACGATCGGCCCGGTAATCACACTCAATGTGCAGCCGCCGTCGGCGATCAATTCGACTCCGGTTGTGGACTTCAAGCACACGCCGCGCATCGAGGTGAACGATACGCTTCACGTCGAGGCGAGCGATCAGACCGGTATCGTGACAATGGGTTATGAAGTCCGTCGCACGCCGGGTGGTGCCATCGACTCGAGAGACTCATTGCAGTCGAACGGCAACATTACGTCACAGATCAAGACGTTCGACCTCAAGCTTCCTTATACGTCATTCCCGACGACAGTCTACATCCAGGCGTTCGCACGCAACTCGAACGGAGTTCGCGCCTATGCCAAGCTCGCTGGCGGTGTAGATCGCGTCGACACGGTCGTGGTTGTCGCAGGCACCACCAAGTCTCTCCCGAATGGTGGAGGCGTTGCGGATGCCATCTATCACCCACGCACTGACAGACTCTACTTCACAAACATCGAGCGCAATCAGCTCGAGGTGTTCAGCCTCAGCGACTCGAGCTTCAAGAGCGCGATCCTTGTTGGATCACGTCCGTGGGGTATCGCAGCATGGCCGCGCGATCACAACGGTACGATGGGCGATACACTGCTCGTCGCGAACTCCGGTGGCACGGACATCAGCTACGTCAACCTGAATGGTGGCGGATCGGGACGCGAAGTCTTCCGCTATCAGCTGCCGAACATCATCGCGTTCACGGTGACATCGAAGCGCTCGCCCGCAGGCTTCCTCGTGACCGAGCGCACCAAGTATGATTTCTCGGATCGTCCGCAGTTCATCGGGACGACCTGCACAGGAACAGGATTTGGATGCGGCGACGTCGTTCTTACGTACTCGACAACGCCGACACCTGGTCAGAGCGCACCGTTCGACAAGAACAATGGTACGCTCCGCTGGGAGAATCTGATGACCCACAAGTCGCACTTCTTCTTCGAACAGGCGATGGGTCAGGATGCGAACAGCGCAGATACACTCGAGATCAGGCGCTATGACGGAATTACGGGCGACGAGACGATCATCGTCCCGCAGCTCCAGGATGCTGTGACCGCAGGCGGCGAGAAGTTCAATTACTCGATCGTTGTGCGGAAATCGGATCTCGGATTCCGCGATACGACATTCGTGAGAAACTCCGGAAACTTCACTCGCGCAGCTTATGGCGAGGGTGGACCGGTGAACGGAACACGCGCGATGACATTCGACGTGAATCGTGGGTTCGTCACCCAGGCAACGGACGTCAGTGGAAAGGTTGGAACGCTTCCTTTCCCGGTGATCGACCGCGGTGTGTCACCGGCGCAGGATGTAAGCGACTTCGTTGCGAACAGCTTTGCGAAGGTGAGCGGAGTTGCGATGAACTTCGACGGATCGCTCACAGGAGTGCGTGCAGACTCGACGTACCTCCTCAATCTGCAGCTCAGATTGCAGGGAATACTGGGAACGACTCAGGCGAATGGTGGTCTCGACTTCCATCCTCTGAATAGCGGACCGAATTCATTCCCGCTGTCGTCTCGGCTTGTGTTCGCCGCGTCGTCAGAGCCGCAGATCGAGATCTTCGACAGCTACTGCTACAAGAGAGTTACAACGGTCCCGATTCGCGATCCGATCAATGGTCCGATCAAGGCTGCATACAGAGAGTCGAGCGGCCAGATCGTCCTGGTTGGTGCAACAACTCGCGGTCTCGTGATCGTAACTCTCCCGAATAACTTCACGACAAGTTGTCTCTAATAGCTCAGAACCTTTCTATGTGAAAAGAGCCCGGCGAAACGCCGGGCTCTTTTTTTCTCCTGAACTTCGCAGGCTGACGCCAACTACTAGCTGCTAGGCTCTTCAGCGCCTAGCGGCTAGGGGTTGCTACAGAACAACAGAACTGCGTGGCTTTGTGTTTGTCACCGTTAGCCGCTATGCGCTGCTGAGCCCAGCAGCTAGTAGTTGGCGTCAGCCTGCGAAGTTCAGAGAGCTAGTGTCGGCCTGCGAAGTTCAGTCTTCAGTGGTATCATTGCGGAATGTTGAGATTTACGACTGCAGGTGAATCACACGGCCCGGCGCTCGTTTCCATTCTGGAGGGCGCGCCGGCTGGAATACCGCTGCTCGCGCAGGATATCGACAACGATCTCGCGCGCCGACAGCAGGGATACGGCCGTGGAAGACGAATGCAGATCGAAAAGGATCAGGTCGAGCTGCTATCGGGAGTGCGCGCTGGATTTACTATAGGATCTCCAATCTCGATGCTCATCAGAAATCGCGACTGGAAGAACTGGCAGGACATCATGGATCCTGCTCCCAATGAAACCGATCCCGAGGCGCGCAGGCGTGCAGTCACGAGACCAAGGCCGGGTCACGCTGATCTTCCCGGAATGCTCAAGTACGATCGGGAAGATGCGCGCGACATTCTCGAGAGA
>JBKPNY010000036.1:0-17165 GCA_046732835.1 Gemmatimonadota bacterium
ATACTTGGCAGCGATGTTGGAAAGAGCGGTCTCGTTCGCATCGATGCGACGAACGGGCTTTTTCTGCTGGAGCCTCCTGAAGGTCGCCGAGGCGTTAGATTATAACCTAATACTGAGAAAACCAGAACAGAACGGTCTTAGGTGTTAGAAAAAACCAGAAAATCCGGTATCAGGTGTTAGAAAAGGCAAACGTCAAAGTCGACGTTACTCCTCGCTTCGAGATCTTCTACGCCCTGCAGGAGCTGGAGCGCGGAGCGGGGGAAAGGTTCGCCAACTGGCGACGCGAAATGGAGCGGAGACTTCCCGCCCGCGCACGAACGGAAATCGCTCGCGTTGCGCCGTGTCCACTCATGTGGCCGCTCCTCGCTGATTCTCTCCGTGACGAGCCTGCGCGGATCTCATTTACGCAGATCGTATCCGCACTGAGGGCGATGGATCGCTCGCAGTTTCAGCGAAACGTTCTCACTGGCGTTTTCAAAACCGAAGGCGCAGTCGACGGATTAATGTCGGGCCGGGCTTCCCTCAAGCGAACCATCGCGCGAGAGCCGGAAGCACGACAGAAGCTCTTCGTTCTTCTTGGACTCTCACCGTTCGATGCCGAAAGTTCGAGCACTCACGCGTTCGAGCGGATAATCTCGCAGCCTGATACGTATCGCGACGAAGTAGCGAATGCCATTGAGATGTTCTGGCAGATTGGATTCCATGAAACGTGGACCAGGCTCGAGCCTCAGATGCATTCATCCGCGCGTGCGATGAAGACGGCGATCACAAGGCGCGGATTCGAAGCATTTGCAGTCGACCATCAGCTTCCGGTGAAGATCACGCCAGCGACGGTGGGCATTCATATCATTCCGTCCTCGTTCAACACATCGAAGCTCTGGGCATCATATCCTGATTCGCACGAGCGGACGCGTTTCTTTGTTCCCGTACTGGATCCGAGACTGGTTGTGGAGAGTCCTCGCGTTCGAGAAAGAACACGTGAGAAACAGCGCGAGGAAAAGCGCAGTGAGCCGGTCGCCGATCCATCGCTTGTATTCAAAGCACTTGGCGATACAACGAGATATGCAATTGCAACAACGCTTGCGCGCACTCCCATGACATCAGTCGAGCTCTCACGAGTATTCAACGTCTCGAAGCCGACGATATCGCATCATGTGCAGCATCTTCGCGCAGCAGATCTTCTGATCGAGCGACCAGGAGAGAATGGAACCATGCTTTCGCTCAAAAGACGCACGCTCGAGCGCGCATCTGAAGCAGCAGCTTCGGCTATGTTCTCTCAAGAAGGTCCAGATCATGTAGTTCAGCGCAGCCGTAAATCCAACCGGAGACAGAAATGAGCTCGGCGTTCAGAGAGCGAATACTTGAAGGCAAAGTTGCCGTCATCACCGGTGGAGGAAGCGGAATCAATCTCGCGATTGCGGAAAGATTCGCCGAGCAGGGTGCCAGTGTCGGTTTGATTGGACGGACTCAGGAAAAGCTCGACAATGCTGCAAAGGGAATCGTTGCCGCAGGAGGGAAGGCAAAGGGGTTTTCTGCAGACGTGCGCGATTATGAAGCGCTTTCGAACGCGATTCGGGGAATTCGCGAAGCATTCGGTGAGATCGACATCGTCGTATGCGGAGCAGCGGGAAATTTTCCAGCTCCTGCTCTGGGAATGTCGGCCAACGGATTTAAAGCCGTTATCGACATCGATCTGCTCGGCACATTCAATACGTGTCGTGCAGCGTATGAACATCTCAAAAGACCCGGTGCGTCGATCATCAACATTTCGGCAGTGCAAGCTTTCGTCCCGATGGCCATGCAGGCGCACGTGTGCGCAGCAAAAGCCGGTGTCGACATGATTACGCGAACGCTTGCGCTTGAATGGGGACCAACAGGCGTGCGCGTGAATTCAATCGCACCGGGTGCAGTGGATGACACAGAAGGAATGAAGCGGTTGGCGCCAACTCCTCAGATTCGCGAGATGTACACGAACATGATTCCTCTCCGTCGATTCGCTACGAAGTCCGAGCTTGCGGATCTAGCTCTCTTCCTATGCTCGGATGCTGCTCAGTACATCAACGGTACTGTGATGGTGTGCGATGGAGGGCAATCTTTAGGCGCGGTAAATACGGGAACTGCTCTGAAGCACAAATGACGCAGATGAGCACAGATGAACTACACAACGGCTGTTTTTTTAACTGCGGACTGCAGTTGCGTAGTTACCATTTAAAAGGCTTTCCGTAGTGCATCTGTGCTCATCTGCGTACATCTGCGTCATCTGTGCTTCAGAGCAGTTCCCGTAGTTCCGTAGTTTCAGAGCTCGTCAATAGACTTTGGCCAATCCTGCTTCAGTAGACGTGACAGGGCTCGATCAGCGAGAAGTCTTCCATCAGTCTGACATCGCGCGCAGTAGTTGGTCTCGTTGCTTGCGTACCTGATGCGCTGAACGGGAGTACCGCAGACAGGACAAGGTTTACCGTAGCGTCCATGCACGGCCATCTCGTCGTGAAAAGCTGTGACCTTCGGCGGAAATTCTCCACCTGCTTCGCGACGCAATCGATCCGTCCACTCGATAAGAACTTCACGGGTTGCGTGATAGAGTCGTGAGATCTCATCAGGCGTAAGCCGTGACGTAAGCTTGATCGGAGAAACGCGCGCACGGTGAAAGATCTCATCCGAATACGCGTTGCCGATTCCGCTGAACAATGTCGGATCAGTGAATGATCGCTTGAGAGTGTGGTTCTCTTTCGTGAGCTGCTCGGCGAATGTTTTCTCATCCGCCTCGAGAGGCTCTACACCGCCGCGATCGATCTCCGACAATGCCTGCTCACCGCGAACGACGGTAATCGACGCGCGCCGTTGCGTACCAGCCTCAGTGAGAATCAATGAGCCGTTCTCGAAATCGAATGCGGCGAGCCCGAGTCGGCCTGGAATCTTTGCACCAGGCTTGAGCCAGCGAAAACGTCCCGCAATCATGAGATGAATCACGATCCACAGATCATCGTCGAGGCCAATCGCGATTCGCTTTCCGATTCTCCGAACATCGCGAACGGTTTTACCTTCGATCTCGCGGATGGGCGGATCGACTGACCTGACAACAAACGGGCTCGCAATGCGCGCCCGTTCGATCGTTCTGCCCTTTGTCTTGGCCGCAATCAGTTCGACGTAGACTGTTACGTCAGGAAGCTCCGGCACTTAATGCTTTTGATCCATCGCTGCGAAGAGATACGTCAGGTTCGCAGTACCATCCATGATCGGCTCATTGGTCGAGTAGTCACCAACGTCGTCGTGATAGACGATGAAGCCGGTGTTGAACTGCTCGTACTCGTCGGGATTGTGGAGAGAAATTCCCTTCAAGTGCTGATAGATCGATCGATAGACGGGGCCGTCGAGCATCCCGCCCGTCAGCTGATAGCCCATCTTGCTCGTAATCACCGCATGCGGATCGCGCGCAAAGTTTCCATTGCCGGGAAGTCCTATGATCATCGACACTCCCCACGGATTTGCGCCGAGTAGCCAGTCGAGCGCGGCGGCTTCGTATTCGCGGAAGCGGTTATCGCCCGTCATCTTGCGATACAGGTAAGCCTGCGTCGCGAAGCTCGCGGTCAGGTTGCTCGAGCACCAGATGAATGGAATCCCCATGCGGAATCCATTGTTCGCCCTCCCAACGACAGCCTCGAGGCCCCTTCTATAGAAGCGCGCCATCTGCGCCTTCTCGGCCGCGGTTCCATTCCGCCACACTTCGTAGTGTCCGTTGTTATGCCAGGGATACCACTGATAATGATTGGCGGTGTCTTTCCCCATCCATGGAGTGACGGGCTCGTTCCGCGCATGGACGAGTGCATCGCCCAGGAAGTGGAGCTGCCCGGTTGCGTCGACGAGTGAAGCTGCACCGAGCTCCATGTCGTCGTGCCAATTGTCTTCTTCATAGAAGTAGGGCGAAACGCCGGGAGCTGTCTGACATACTCCGGGATGCTGGCGTCCAAGACGATACGCAGCGAGCGCTCGCTCGCGAAGCAGCTTTGCGAATGAAGGATCGGATTTTTTGAAAACTACAGAAGCGATTCCAAATGCAGATGCGTACTTGCCCGCCGTGGAGGCGTATCCTGTCGAACGGTTCTTGTTCTTGAACAATCCTTGTGGCTTTCCCGTGCACGGATAAACGGGGCGCTCCTTTCCCTTTCCCCAACCGTAATCCGACGAGTCTCTCCAGGGAAAATCGAAGTACATGTGATCGCGATCGTCTGCGAGCTGATTGAACATGTCTTCGCCGCCGGGATACATGCGGAGGAGCCAATCGAGTCCGTGCTTCGCTTCGTCGAGGATATCCGGAACGCCATTCGCGCCCGATAGTCCGCGTGCATCGAACCTGTCGCCGAATGCTTTCGGATTGTCACGATATGCCATCAGCATCACGAACGTCGCATTAGCTGATGTCGTCACATACTGCAGATAGTCCGATGCATCAGCCCATCCACCGGAGACATTGATGAACTCGTTGTTTCTCGTGGGATGATCGACAATTCGTCCATCGTACTTGTGAATCGAATCCTTGACCAGTGTGTTGAAGCCTGATCGCTGCTGTCTCATGTACGCGAGCAGAGTGTCAGCTGCCCCACCGTAAGCATTCGATGAAATGACGATTGGAGCGGAACTACCACCAGCGACTACGGAGTATCGTCCTGGTTTTCTTAAACCTGAGAAATCAAGACGGTGCGTCGATGCGCATGAAGCGAACGAACCTGACGAAACAGCTTTGCGTGGTCCGAAGACAACTTTTCCATCAACGTCCTGCACAGTAAACGTTCCGACCGACACTGAGTCGAGCGAGCAAGCAACGGCAATCTTCGGCGAAGCCGGCAGGTAGCCGAGCTGATTTACTCGAACGAATGTTCTTTGTGCAACAGCAGAAATGGGAATAGCGCACACAATCGTGAGCGCCATCGAAAGCCGCGACGTAAGGCGCACTACTGCACCAGTGCCTTCACCTGCGCGTAAACCGCTGCATCCTGGTAAAGATCAGAATGGTGCAGGCATGCAGTCTGTGTGTTTGTGGCACCCTTGAGAAGCGTGCTGCTCTGTGGATTGATGACCTCATCACACGGTGACCACCACGTCGCATAACTGATGACGCGACCCGGAGTCTCATCCTTCTTGTTGAGGTTGTTGAGGAAGCTCGAATTCGGCCGCATCTCCATGCAGGAAACCTGAAGGCAGAACACTGCGGTGTTCGTTCCGTGGTTGGGACCGCCAAGAGAAACGAACGCATCCACTTTGGATCCGCCTGTGAGATTCTTGATGTAGTATCTCGATGAAAGCGCGCCCATCGAATGGCTGATGATGTTCACCTTCGACGCGCCAGTTATAGCGAGAATGGAATCGACTTTTGCGCTAAGCTGCTGCGCTGTTGTCGCATTGGATTGCGCGGTGTTGTAGCTCCAGCTGTAAAGCTCTTCAGGCGCCCATCCATCAGTCTCAAAGCGGCCGATCATAGTCGACCAGATTGCGCCTGATGAATTCCAGCCGTGAACGAAGAGAATCGGGCTTCGCACCGGTACCGACAGCGATGCGCGGGGGCTCGGCCCGGTTAACGAATCATTCGAACAGGCCGCAAGTGTAAAGAGGGATACCGCAACAACGAGCTTCTGAAACCGGGACATCTGAAGAATCCTTAGAGACGGGCCTTAGACATATGAATTCGGCACAGCCTGGTCAATAGTCGAGTAGTTCCTCCGCCAGATCTCCAGCTTTTCGAGCACGTCATCGACTGAAATGAGAGACATTCGGCCCCATCGTCTCTTGCTGGAGACCGGCGAGATCTCTCCTTCTTCATGGTATCTGTCGATGATCAGATCCTGTGATCTTCGATACGGCCCGGTCCTTCGCGGATCTGCGTTGGCCATCAGACTGATTACAGGTCTGCCGAGTGCGTTGGAGATGTGAAGTGGTGCGCTGTCGAGTGCAATGACGAGGGCTGAGCCGTCAAGAATCGACACGAGACGACGAACACCGCTGCCTAAAGCGGAATGTGGTTTGTGTCGTACCGACGAAGTTATTGCTTCAGCAGTGCTGATCTCGCGCTCCGACCGGCCACCAACGAGGACGGATTCAAGTCCGTATCGATCCCACAATGCGTCGATCACCTGTGCCCATCGTTCCGGAATCCAGTCACGATCGGCATTTGTAGTCCCAATGTTGATCGACACAACAGGCCGATCGACTCGTGAAAAGAATTCGCGCTGCCATGCTCGCTCATCCTGCCAGGGACCGAGATTCCATGCGACCGGCTCGGGCTCGACGTTCAGAAACCGCAGAAACTCGAAATACTGATCTGCAACATGCTGAGGCGTATGCGGCGGAATTCGCGTGTTGGTGAAGATCCAGTTTGCATCCTTTGCGCGTGCGCGATCGAATCCAAGCTTCGTGCGCGCATTGAGCAACGCAGTGACAATTCCAGCTTTGAGCGCAACCTGAAAATCGAGAAGGAGATCGAACTTTCGATTGCGCAGGGTCCTTGCTACTTCGGTGTACGCGCGCCAGCCATGATCAGGATTGAACTCGACGATCTCATCTATCAATGGATGCCCGCGCACTAGCATCGCCGGCACCGGCTTCAATACCCAGGTGATGTGGCATGTCGGAGCATGACGCTTGAGTGCATGCAGCACCGGCAGTACGTGGACGACGTCGCCGATTGCACTCATCATCACGATTACAATGCGCGCGCCCTCGAGCTCTACTTTCATTCAGGGAAGAGAATCGAGCACTCGACGCTTTCCGAATGCATCGATGTTGAAAGTGATTGCACGCTGCTTGCCTGCGACTGCACCGCGAACAGTTGAGAGCGCGTCATAGTAGTCGAGATAGCGGAATGTCGATATTCCGCCGCGAACGAATTCGTATTTCGTCACCGCATCACGCCACTGTGTCATCTCGTTCGACACGTCGACGAACAGATAAGGCTGGAACTCCTCCATGTCTTCCCAATTCTCGGCATACCATATTCCACGAATTCCGCGATGCGCAGGGGTTCCAGTTACGACGCCTTCGAGCGACGCGAGCAGCACTGCATCCTGAACGATTGCGCTAGTGCGCGAATGATCCTTATGAATGCTTTTCTGCCAGTGAGTAAAGACGTAGGTTGGCTTTACCTGGCGAATGACGTTCGCAACGTACAACCGGACAGCCTCATCGTCGGGAAGCTCGCCGTCCTTGTACGGAGCGAAGATCGATTCAGCTCCAATTACTGAATCCGCGGCGAGAGCTTCGCGACGTTTCTGCACTCCATAAGTCGAAGGCGACATCTTCGGATTGCCGCCCTCGCCCAGGGTCATGTGAAGAATTACGACCCTGTCCCCGGCTTTGTGCTGTTTGATGAGAAGAGCTCCAGTTGTGAGCTCCATGTCGCCCGCGTGTGCTCCGATGGCAAGAATCACCCTTGGAGCCGTCTGAGCGGGGCTAACTGCCGGCAGAACGGCCCACAGAATGCCAAGAAAAATCCTAGCTGGTCGCATTGGCTGAAAGTACGACTCCTCTACTTAAAAACCAGAACTGCGGTACCGGTACCAGAAAAACCAGAACTACGGTACCGGGTTCCCGTAACTACGCTTTAACCGGTACCCGGCACCGCATCTCTGGTTTTTCCGGTACCCGGTACCGCAGTTCTGGTTTAGAGAAGACATGATTCGATCCCCACTCTGTCCCAACTCGATTGGCAGGGAAGCGCCGCTTCAGGCATTACTGGAGCGGCTGGACAGAGCCATTGGCGGAACAGGATCGCTCGTACTGATCGGCGGCCATGCCGGCGTCGGAAAATCGAGGCTTATCCGTGACCTCAAGCATGAAGCAGCATCGCGACCCGTACGCGTAATCGAGGGACGGTGCACCAGCACAGAATCATCAGTGCCATATGCGCCACTGATGAATGCCCTCCGCTTCCGCATTGAAAAAGGCGAAGGCCAGGCAATTGCACAGATGCTCGGCCCACTTCGCGCAGTGCTTGCACCAATTTTTCCGCAGCTCGAAGGCAGCGCACCTGATTCATCAATAGAGCGTGATCGAGAGCGGCCCTTCGAGTTGATATTTGCAGTCCTCGAAAGACTTGCAGCAGAAGAACCGATGCTGCTTGTGCTCGAAGATGTGCACTGGGCCGATCAGACTTCGCTCGAGCTGCTGCATCATCTCGCGCATCGCGCTCCGTCGCTGCGAATGTTGATCCTCGCTACATACCGATCAGATGAGCTGCACGCAGCACATCCTCTTCGCCGATTGCTTGGATCGATGGCACGTGACAGAGTCGGGGAAGAAATACGCATCTCCCCGCTCAATCGCGAAGAGACAACCGAGATGCTCCGCTGCATGCTCGACACCGAGCCCAATCCTGCATTCGCGTCAGCGATCTGGCGACGGTCCGAAGGAAATCCATTCTTCGTTGAAGAGCTCATCTCCGTTCTGGCTGGCAGCGGGACGCTCAAGCCGGACGAAGAAGCAGCAATGATCCTCGAACGCGCTCCGCTTCCATCGACAGTCAGTGAAGCAGTGCTCGAGAGAGTGAATGCAATCGGCCCACGTGCGCACGAAACTCTGGCAGCGGCCGCAGTAATTGGACGGTCATTCGATTTTGAAGATCTCCGCGGAGTTCTCGGAATGTCTGAGCTCGAGCTTCTCGAGATTCTCGAGCAGCTCGTGTCACATCAGCTGCTGCGCGAAGATCCGCTCGTCAGGAAGGATTCGTACTCCTTCCCGCACGCACTGATGCAGGAAGCGATGTACGAAAGCCTCATCTCACGCCGACGTCGCCTCCTCCACCGGCGCGTAGCACGTGTTCTCGAGAAGAGAGCCGGCAGAACGCCATCGCGACTGGATGAGCTGGCATTCCACTTCCGCATCGGCGGCGAACACGAGAAAGCATGGAACTACGCAAAGCTCGCCGGCGACGAAGCGGTCAGACTCCGCGCATGGGATGACGCCGCTGCGCATTACGAAAATGCACTTGAGTCTCTCGAAGAAATGTCGGACGAAACGGAACGTGCCGCCGAGCTGCTCGAGCGACTAGCAGGTGTAGCGTGGAGGCAGAGTCGCTCCGTTTCCGGACGACAGTTCACAGAAGAAGCGTTACGACTTCGTCGTGCACTTGGACAAACAGAAGAGACAGCAAGGCTCCTGAGACGAGTTGCATCACTCAGGATCGAAGAAGGAGACACCGAAGGTGCGGGAGAAGCACTCGACGAAGCCCTTAGGCTACTTGGCAAAGCATCAGACAGCACTCAGCTCGGCGCGATCTACGACGACCTCGGCAAACTTTCACTCGCGCGCGGCGATCTCGATAAAGCCGAGCATCTGTTGATGCATGGGTTGTCGCTTGCGTCGAAGGATGCGCAGACCGCAGAAGAAGTCCCCGCACTCGTCAGTCTCGGTGAGCTCGGTGTTCTTGGCGGGGCAGTATCCGCAGGAGTTTCACGTCTCGATCTCGCTCTGGCACTTCTAAAGGAAGGCAGGCTTCCTTTCGAAAGACTTACTCGAGTGTATGCAGAAGGAGTACGTGTGCTGCTGCTCGCTCAGGATTATGACCGCGCACTGGCGTGGTCAAATGCAGCGATCGAATTGTGCAGAAAGCAAAGCGTCGTCGGGCTCGATGCACTGTTTCGCGCAATGCGTGCCGTCATTCTCACTATCACGAGTGGTGAAGAGGATACGCTTGCAGCTGCAGCATCAGCGGTGGAGGACTTGCGCAGAACAGAGCGACCTGAATTGCGCGACGCTCTGAGAATGCTCGGCTACATTCATCGCGCGCGGGGAGATCTCGTCAAAGCGCGAACCGCGTACGACGAAGCAGCAGATCTTGGTGATCGTGGCCGGCCTGTAGGGCTGGCTCTCGTTGCATTGTCAGAAGGACGTGCAGCTGAAGCTGCAGAGATTCTCGAAGCAGCAGTTGAAGCAGTTCCTCCAAGCCAGCCTCTCGTCGCTCGACAAATTCTTCCCTACGCTGTTGAAGCTCTCCTCGCAGTGGGAAGAATCCATGACGCTGAAAGACTTGTTGAGAACACGCCCGAACTTCCTGATCCAAACGCGGGCATTGCTCAACTGCACCACGCACTCGGCCTGTTGCGACTTGCGCAGGGAAGACCGAAAGAAGCACAGGCAGAGCTCGACATCGCTGCGAAATCGTGGGAGGAGCTTGGGAATCGTATCGAATGCCGTCGTGCAAGAGTTGCTCTTCTCGAAGCAATGCTTGCCTCAGGCGATCCACAGGGTTTGTCACTTGGACGAAAACTTCTGGAAGAGCTCGGTCGTCCACTTCTGCCGAGGGAACGTGAGATTGTCAGGCGAATTCTAAGGCGTGCCGGAATCAGAACTCGTCCAACGACTGCTCCAACAAGTGGAGAGCGCAGCGAAAAATCATTGCTGACATCACGAGAAGAAGCAGTGCTGGAGGAAGTGGCGAAAGGAAGAACGAATCGAGAGATCGCCGAGGCGCTCGGCATCGCCGAGAAGACTGTCGGCGTACATGTCAGCCACATCCTTGCAAAGCTTGGCTGCAAAACGAGAACGCAAGCGGCGCGATATGTAATGGAGCAAAAGGAAGAGGCCTCACAGCTTTCTTAAACTGTGAGGCCTCGAGGCTCGCCAGGGAGGGGGTGATGTTCTACCCCCTCACGAGCATCGCTCCATGTCTATGTAAGCACATGTGCCCTGGCGATGATATCACAACAACCAGAACTGCGGTACCGGGTACCGGAAAAAGCGCAGTTACTGGAACCCGGTACCGATTTTCTGGTTGTTCTGGTACCCGGTACCGCACTTCTGGGTTTTCCGGTACCGGGTACCGCAGTTCTGGTTTCGAAAAGAGGGTCGGACATCATTTGAGCCCGAGCGCTTTGGCGACGTTGATGCGCCCGTAATTGGAGTAGATGTCACGACCCTTAACTCCGATGTCATCCGTTGCCTGAAGGATTTTCGCTTTAATCCCGCTCACTGACAGCCACGGATAGTACGACTTGATAAGTGCTGCTTCTGCTGCGACGTGCGGTGACGCCATGCTCGTACCTGCGGCGAAAGCGTAGAAGTAGTTCACGCCATCGACATTCGTGCGACAGACTGCAAGCGTTGCATCAGTAGCGCGACGCGAGCACGCACCGATGATGAGATCTTCGTTTTGATACTGAGTGTCATCGTCAGTTGCATTTCCACCAGGTGCTGCGACTTCGATTGCAGTGATTCCATAATTCGTGTATGTCGCGGGCTGGTCGAAGTTCTGCTGAAGCAGCGGACCAGTTGCTGACACGCACACCGTTG
This sequence comes from Gemmatimonadota bacterium, assembly GCA_046732835.1. Classification (GTDB taxonomy): domain Bacteria; phylum Gemmatimonadota; class Gemmatimonadetes; order Gemmatimonadales; family Gemmatimonadaceae; genus UBA4720. The sequence goes on from JBKPNY010000036.1 coordinate 11,278, forward strand.
CCTGTTCGCACGGAGTCGAGACGAGAACGCCCTCGTCGAGATTCAGCGCATCGTTGCCTGCAGCGGTGATGACGATCGTTCCCTGACGCTCTGCATCCTTGATCACCCTCGACATCAGCTCGAGAAGTGCAGGAACACCTTCCTCATTCGGATCGACATTCGCGCCGAGACTCATGTTGATCACGTCGGCATTGGCGGGGCCGGATGCGTGGCGGATTCCGCTCGCCACTCCCTCGAATGATCCGGATCCCTGCCAATTCAGGACTTTCACGGCGATCAGCGTCACCTGCGGTGCAATGCTGGCAACGCTGATGTTGTTCGAAGCAACCGTCGACGCTACGTGACTTCCATGGAAATGATTGTCCATGAAGAGCGAATCAGTCGGAAGCTGGTTGTCGGCGGGTAATTCTTCTTCGGGCAGACAGGGAAGTGCGGGGTCTGCGCACACGCCAGTGAAAGTCGTGTTGGCGAATGACTTCGATGCAGAGAGATCGACAAGGGTGCGGAGCTCACGATGCCCGTAATCGATTCCTGTATCGACAATTGCAACTCGTGTCGAATGCAGCCCCTCCTTTCCGGCAGCCCACGCCTTGTCGGCGCCGATGACCTTCATGTTCCACTGCGTTCCGTCGGCGAAATACGTTGCACCAGCTGGATTGTTGTGCGGAAGGGCGAGTATGTCTTTCGCCGAGATCGCTTTCACCTTGAGTCTGGGCAGCCAGTTCACATAGCGATCATTGCCAACTGCAGCGACGAGATTGCTCGCGCTCAGCGCTGCGATGTTCGCGATTGGAAGACCGCCGACAAACGCTACACCGATATCATCCCATCTCTTCGTTACAGTTCCGCCGAGTGAGCTGATCAGCGCGAGTCCTGCGGAGGGAATCGATGTCGAGTCCTTGAAGATCACGATCGTCTTTCCGGTGAGATGAAGACCGGAAAGACTTGTGAGTGTTCGCGGTGCGGCAGTGATGTTCTGAGTCGACGAGGAAACAGCGGTGGGGGAGTCGGAGCATGCGTTCAGCATCAACGCAGCGGGAAGAACAAGTACGGACCACCGGGCAAGGTTGGTTCGCATCGACATGGTTTTCCTCTTACGGTTTGGCGGCCCACCTCCGTCCAGTTCGGAGGCGGGCCAGTTCACCTTTTACGGTCGGACCTGTTTCCGACTCGCATTTCCTGCATTCGGACCGCGATGTGCTGCGGTCTCGACGGTATTCTTGCGAGAGCTGGAACAGGAAAGAATCGGGCGATGTCCGTATTTCCCGGAGACCCGTGTTTCGTGCGAACCCTGCCGTGATAAGTAGATTGCCTTAGGCGCCAGCAATTAACCGCGTCAATTCGAGAACAACGCAATGCAATACGCACCACTCGGCCAAAGCGGCCTGACAGTTTCGCGCATTTGCCTCGGTTGCATGAGCTACGGAACTTCGAAATGGAGGCCGTGGGTTCTCGATGAGGCGGAAGCGAAGCCCTTCTATAGAAAGGCGCTCGATCTTGGAATCAACTTCTTCGATACCGCGGACATGTACTCGATGGGCGTGAGCGAAGAGGTTACAGGCCGCGCGCTTCGTGAGATGGCGAAGATGGAAGAGATCGTGCTCGCGACCAAGGTGCACTTTCCCATGGGCGAAGGTCCGAACATGAGCGGGCTGTCGCGCAAGCACATTGTGCAGGGATGCGAAGCGAGCTTGAAGAGACTTGGCGTTGAGACGATCGATCTTTATCAGATCCATCGATTCAAGAGCAACGTGCCGATCCAGGAAACTCTGGCCGCGCTCGATCTTCTCGTGCATCAGGGAAAAATTCGCTACATCGGCGCGAGCTCAGGTTACGCCTGGCAGATGGCGAAGGCTTTATCGACGTCCGAGAGAAACGGGTGGGCGAAGTTCATCTCGATGCAGAATCACTACAACCTCGTGTATCGCGAAGAAGAGCGCGAGATGATTCCGCTGTGCCTCGAAGAAGGAGTGGGGCTCATTCCATGGTCGCCACTCGCTCGCGGACGTCTTGCGCGTACTACTCCTTCGCCGAGTGAGGGGACTACCCGGGCGTCGAACGATCAGTATGCTGTCGATCTGTATGACTCACCCTCAGATGTCGAAGTGATTGCTGCAGTACGAAAGGTTGCCGAGGAGTGTGGCGTGAAGCCGGCGGAAGTGGCGCTCGCGTGGCTGTTGTCCAGGCCGGGTGTTGCTGCGCCGATTATTGGTGCGACAAAAATCGAGCACCTCGAGACAGCAGTGAAATCGCTGGAGCTTCGTCTCACGCCGGGACAGATGCAGCAGATCGAATCGCCATATCGTCCGCACGCAGTCAAGGGACATTGATGCTGCGTCGCTGGGTTGCTTGTTGTGTACTCGTTGCATTGTCGGGGTGCGCAACCGGTCGCCAGACACCAGACACCGGTCGCCAGACACCAGACACCGGTCGCCAGACACCAGACACCGGTCGCCAGACGCCGGTCGCCTGTCCGCCGGTTCAAGTGATGACGTGGAACATTGCTGCCGGACACGGCGACCTCGGCAAAGTTGCTGAGACGATTCGTGGATTAAAGCCCGACATTGTAGCGCTGCAGGAAGTCGACGTGCGATGGTCAGAGAGAAGTGCATTTGTCGATCAGGCTGACTCGCTTGGCAGGTCGTTAAAGATGAATGTGCGGTTCGGCCCGATCTACGATTTTGCGCCGAGGCAATTCGGTGTTGCCATTCTCAGTCGTTATCCAATCGTGAGCTCCATCAATCACGAGATCACGCGGCTGTCGACGCAACAGCAGAACGCTGTCCCGGCGAAAGCACCGGGCTTTCTCGAAGCTGTGATCGATGTTGTCGGAACCAGGGTTCGCGTTTTCAGCACGCATCTTGATTACAGGTCGGATCCGTCAGTGCGGACAACCCAGGTGAAGGAGATGATGGATGTGATTCGCGGCTCGACTACGCCGGTCATTCTTGCCGGGGACATGAACGCAACGTCATGGTCAGCCGAGCTCGATCCGATTAGGAATTCTCTTGTGACGCTCGCAACGGAAATGACGTATCCGGCAGAAGCTCCGGCAAAGCGCATCGATTACATCTTTGTCTCGAACGACGTTGCGATGAAAGACGCAACGGTGCCAGTGACGACTGCTTCAGATCATCGGCCCGTCGTCATGACGCTGATTGCCTGCCGCAAATGAGTGATCGAATCAATCGTCGTGATTTTGTAATACGATCTGCTGCACTTGCTGGTGGCGTTGCGCTGGGATGTCACGACACAAATGACCCCGATCCAGACCCCGAGACTCCCTCGCTAGATCACATCATCGTGGTCACGATGGAGAATCGGTCTTTCGATCACATGCTGGGCTGGCTTCCAGGTGCTGATGGAAGACAGGCAGGCCTCTCGTATACCGACAACGATGGCGTTGCACACTCAACGCATCATATCACCGTCACTCAAAGCTGCGCTTTTGCCGATCCGAGTCATTCGTTCCAGGGTGGGAGGCTGGAGTACAACGATGGCGCATGTGATGGGTGGCTTCGGACACCGCCGAATGATTTATACGCAATTGGATACTATTTAGCCGCCGACCTCCCATTTCTTGGAAAAGCAGCAACAGAGTGGCTCGTGCTCGACCGTTACTTCTGTCCGTTGATGGGCCCGACCTACCCGAATCGAGTCCTCGCTCTCGCTGCAGAAACCGACCGGCTCGATAACGACCTCACTCCTTCACTTCTTCCGACAATCTGGGACAGGCTCTCTGCAGCAGGACTCAGCGGAAAGAATTACGGCGCAACGTTTACGAGCTCGATTCTCTGGGGCAATCGCTACAGCGCGCTGATTCGCCCGATTGGCGAGTTCCACACCGATGCTGCTGCGGGAAATCTTCCGAACGTGTCGTTTGTCGACCCTGATCTCTCGAACGACATGAGCGACAGCTATCACCCGCCGGGAGACATCAGGAATGGAGAAGCATTTCTCGCGAAGGTCTACAAGTCAGTGACTGCAAGTCCGCTCTGGAAGAAATCTCTTCTGGTTATCACGTTCGACGAGTGGGGCGGATTCTACGATCACGTTCCACCTCCAGTCGCTGAGATCTCTGAGGCTGAGCGCAGTCTCGGCAACGATGGACTGCGCGGGTTCAGAGTTCCGACGATTCTCGTGTCGCCGTTCGTAAAGCGAAAATCTGTATCATCGCGTGTCTACGATCACTCGTCGGTTCTGAGAATGATCGAGTCTCGCTGGAATCTTCAGCCGTTGGCAGTGCGAGATGCTCAAGCGAACAATCTTATTGATGAGATTGATCTCACACTTCCTGTGACTTCCGCTCCGGCGATCGACTATACCGCTGGGCCGTTTGCTGTTCCATGCTGATCGTGCCTCTTACGGTCTTGTGAGATGATGAGAACTTCAGGAAACCCAGGGAGCACGGACACTCACGGACACTAACAGACTAACAACAGAACATTATTTGTTTTTGTGTTGTTCAACCAAATGAAAAAGGGTTTCCCCGTAGTTAGTCCGTTAGTGTCCGTGAGTGTCCGTGCTCCCTGGGTTTCCTGAAGCTCTCAATGTCTCAAAAACCAGACTACTGGCTGGCAACAATGACCCGATGCGGCGCCATATCGGTTGAAGAAAGCGCGAGAACGATGCTTGAGAGGCGCATTAAAGTCTCGGTGGGGGGTATATCACGTTATGTTAGACGCCGACAGTCAGGGGGTAACGGTTCCTTTGTCAGAATCCTGCGAAAGATGAAGAGATGATCCTAGTCGTTGGCGCAACGGGAAATCTCGGGCGCAAGGTGATACGGAGCCTTCGCGCCTCTGGTGAAGATGTGCGCGCAATGACGCGCGTGATCTCCAAAGCCGACGAGCTCAAATCACTCGGTGCGCAGCCTGTTCGCGGAGATCTGACGGATCCTGAATCACTCGACTTTGCGCTCCGCGGTGCAAACTCTGTAGTGCTCGCCGCTCACTCTCTTCTGGGAAGAGGTCATGATTCGAGTGAGGCCGTAGACGATGAAGGCCATCGTGCACTGATCGACAGAGCGAAAAGCGCCGGTGTCGAGCACATCGTCTACACGTCGGTACTGGGTGCCTCGCCAGATCATCCGATCGATTTCATGCGCACCAAAGCTCGGGTCGAAGAGCACGTGAAGGAAAGCGGGATCGAATACACCATCGTAAGACCCAGCTCGTTCATGGAGATTCACGCTTATATGCTCATCGGAAAGGCTGTATTCGAGGGCAAGCGCGTGATGCTTACCGGGAAGGGAACCAATCCGCGGAACTTCGTGGCGGCCGAAGATGTAGCGAAGGTCGTAGTAGGAGCGCTCAAGATTCCCTCATTGCGCGGGGAGACCATCGAAGTCGGCGGACCCGAGAACCTTACCGGCCATCAGGTGGTAGAAATCTTCGAGAAGGTCAGCGGACGAAAGGCCCGGGTCAGACACGTACCGGCTTCGGTGATTCCCGGGATGGCACGAGTGATGAAGCCTGTACATCCGGGAGTCAGCCGGATCATGAAGCTTTCGGCATGGAGCGAGACCACCGATCAGACTTTTGATCCATCAGTGCTGAGAACAAAAATCCCGATCACGCTGACTTCGCTGGAGCAGTGGGCAAGAAACAGAATTCGCGAGGTGTAACGCGGTGCAGAAATACGTAGCATTCATGACTGGAATTCCGCTTCGAGGCGGACCCGACAGCGACAAGGTGAAGCGGCTTTACACACGTCTCGGATTTTCCAACGTCCAGACTTACCGCTCACCTGACAACGTTCTGTTCGAGACTGCACCAGTTGGGATAATCGGACCGCTCGAAGCACAGATATCACGTCACATGCGCAGATCGCTTGGCACCGACGATATCTGGACTTTCGTCAGGACACCAAGCGAGATCAGTCACATC
>JBKPNY010000037.1:0-14403 GCA_046732835.1 Gemmatimonadota bacterium
ACTCTACGCTCTGCCAGTTGTCGCGATGAACGAAATCCAGAACAGAGAGACTTCGGTCGTTGGTGCGTCAATCAGCGCTGCCGTTCTCGCTGCGATCTACTGGATCTCTCGAATTGGATTCGCAAATCCGGTCATGCCGGTAGCCGAGACCCTCGGCATTGCGTTGTTCCTGATTGCTGCTCCGCTGTGGATATCTCGAGCAATCAAGAAACGTGACTGGTGGACGTCACAGTCTGTGATAGCTATCGCCTGCATCGCGATCACCATGCTCGCGGGAATTGTCGCGCACAGGACTGGCTACAGCTTTGCTATTCTGTTCGCGCTGATCGGAATTACCCTGTCGCTGCTCACATTCGTCCGATGGATTCGTGCCGGCTCGACTGGATCGACGCTGCTCTTTGTCATCGGTGCGATTGTATTCACTGTCTGGTGCGCAGGAGTGATCTGGGGCAGCAGATACAAGATGCCGCTCTTCTGGGAAACGCTGTCGCTCCACGGCAACATCCATCATGACACGTTCTACTACGCCAGCATGGCGAACATGCTGGACACTTACGGAACGCCTTCGACTGGGATCGATGGAATTCCGCCAGTGCATTATCACTTTGGATCGCCACTTCTCTTTGCGAAGTGGAGCGATCTCCTGCAAATGGATGTGCTGAGCTTCTACAGCCTCGGCTATCCGGTCATTGTGCTTCCGCTGTTTTTCTCAGCGCTTCTCACGCTTGCCGTCGAGCTGCGGTCAGCATTCGGAGCGATTGAGACTTCAATCAGAAATGACTGGCGGGTGTGGCTCGTTTTTCTTGCAGCGACTGTCGGCTTCATTCCCACCAGCGCACTGGATGCGCTCGCCGTCTGGAACTCGAATGCATTCATCTCCGAATCGTATCTGATCGGGATGCCGGTGCTGATGTTCGTGCTGGGAGCATGCATCGCAGCGCGTCAAAAGCAGTCGGCGATTTTCCTGCTGGTCTTTGTGCCGCTCATGCTCTCGGTTCTTGGATATCTCAAGATCTCGCTGATGCTGCTTGCATTCGGTGTTGCACTTTATCTGGCGCTTCGTCTCCGCCTCTATCGAGATCGTCGAGTTCTCGCATCAGGCATCATCTCGGCGATACTCGTCGCGAATACATATCTGATTGTGCAGCTGCCGGACCAGAACGGGGGAATATCCCCGCTTCACTTCATGCGCTTCGATGCGCATGAAGGATGGCAGCAGTTCTTCCCGTTGATTCATCTGCTCTGGACATGGGTCTATGTCTGGATGCGTGCGAGGGAAGAGAACATTCGCGATTTTGCCGCCCTCAAGATCGCAGCGCGATCGGGAACAATCCTCGACGTCGAGATCCTGCTGGTATTCGCTATCCTGGGCTTCTTACCCGGTGAGATAGTATCGATTCATGGTGGGTCTGCCGTCTACTTCTCCGATGTGCAACGCTGGCTCGCGCTTGCTTTCATTATTGGTCGCCTGCCACTCTGGAAGAAGCCGGCAACGGTCGAGGTAAGAGAACCGAAAGGGTTCAGCTCGATCCGTCTCTCGAGAATCGCAGCTGTCTTCATCGCAATCCCCTTTGTTGTGACGCTCTTCGTGAACCTTGCCCAGTGGCCCGCTCGGGTTCTGCGCACCAATCTCACAACCCGACAGGAAATTGCGTCGACCAGATCGACGTACCTGCCCATCGTTACCGCGTTGCGCGAGATCTCACGGTTGCCCAAATCGATGCGGAAGCAGGCACTTCTCTTCATCCCGCAGTCGAGTACTCAGTACTGGTCGATGTTCACAGCTGACGGGCGTTGCACCTTCACTCCTTTGATCGCGCCGGGAATCGCATCAGTTGCAATGCTCGACGGAATGCCCGCATCCGATTGCCCGATTACAGATCAGTACAACATGACACGGTACACAAAGCGAGCTCGACCTCAGACTGTCGCCGACATGTCCGATCCGGCTCTTTGCCGGAAAGCACGCGCCAGGGGCTTTCACAACGTAATCGTACTCGACGCGCCGGATGGAGAATTGCCTCGCCGCAGGCGCATCGACTGCTATCTTCCGTGAATCATGATTGAGACACTAAAGTCAGGGGACCAGCTTCTCGCGGTGATCGTTTCCGGAAGATTTCGCGAGCCTGGGATTCATTTCTTTACGCCGAACGATCTTTCGCAGCAGCTTGCCTACATGAGACACCCCGCGGGCAAGGTGATCGATCCGCACGTTCATAATCCGGTGAGCCGGAACGTGCACTATACGCAGGAAGTTCTATTCATAAAGCGCGGGAAGCTGCGCGTCGATTTTTATGACAACAGCCAGCAGTATCTGGAGAGCAGGATCCTCGAGGAAGGCGACGTGATTCTTCTTGCGACAGGCGGTCACGGGTTTGAGGTACTCGAGGAAATCGAGATGATCGAAGTCAAACAGGGGCCATACGCGGGCGATCAGGACAAGACACGATTCACTGGTGTCGAAGCCGACCGTATTCTCGTCAAGCAGTAACCAGTGATAGACGGCAAGCGCTTGATGGTGGTTCTCCCCGCGTACAACGCCGGAAGAACACTCGAGAAAACCATCTCAGAAATTCCAATGGGTATCGTCGACGAGCTGCTGCTGGTGGACGATGCATCCGGCGATGACACTGTCGAAGTCGCCGAGCGACTGGGTGTGCCGTACGTCGTGCATTCGGAGAACCGCGGGTACGGTGGAAATCAGAAGACGTGTTATACCGAAGCTTTGAAGCGTGGAGCGGACATCGTCACCATGCTTCACCCGGACTATCAGTATTCCCCGCGCTTGATCGAAGCAATGGCCCCGCTCGCAGCGTCGGGACAATTCGACGTGGTACTCGGCTCGCGAATTTTGGGTGAAGGAGCGCTTGCCGGCGGAATGCCGCTCTACAAATACATCTCGAACAGAGCGCTAACAGCATTTGAGAACGTTCTGCTCGGACTGAAGCTCTCGGAGTATCACACAGGTTATCGAACTTTTCGGCGCGAAGTGCTGGAGACTCTCCCTCTGCATGAGTGCTCCGACGATTTTGTCTTCGACAATCAGATGCTGGCCCAGGCAGCGATGTTCGGGTTCCGGATCGGAGAGATATCCTGTCCGACTAAGTATTTCGCCGAAGCCTCGTCGATAAACTTCCGGCGATCGATGGTCTACGGTCTCGGCGTGCTGGGAACTTCGCTTCGCTTTCGTATGCACAAAGCCGGAATGAAGAGCGACCCGCTATTCGACGCATCAGGACGGAAGCTTGAAAGTTGAGGAGGCTCGACCGCCAAGACCTGCGGTTCTCTGGACCGTTCTCGCTGCGTACCTCGCCCTTGTAGTCGGCGTTGCCTTATTCCACGAGATGTGGCGGGATGAAGTCCGGGCACTCGATGTCGCCAGGGACGCGTCATCCTGGGGCGCGTTGTTCTCCCAGCTCCAGTACGAAGGACATCCTATTCTATGGTATGCGGTCCTCAGGATTGGGTTCGCCGTAACGCATTCCAATCTCGTGCTGCCCGTAATGGCAGCGATAATTGCTGTCGTAGCAGCGTTTCTGATTCTTCGGTTCGCACCGTTTCCATTATGGCTTCGACTGCTTTCACTATTCGGAGCGTTTCTCGGATACGAGCTCAGCGTCTCCGCGCGGAACTACGGCATTGGTGTGCTGCTCATGATTACGTCGTGCCTGGCATTTCGCCGTCGCCGGGAGAAGCCTCTGCTGTTGGGCATCTCACTGTTTCTTCTCGCCAACACAAGCATACACGCTGCAATGGCGACGCTCGTAATACTGCTCTACTGGGCGCTCGACCTTCGCGACAAAAACCGGCGCTCTGATTTTACCGCGGTGCAATCGCTTATGGCATTGGCGCTGGTGGCCGCCGGCGTTGCCCTGGCGATATACAGTGCGAATCCTGCTCCCGACATGGCATGGTCAGTGTCGCTCACCACTCTGGATTACAGGAATGTGTTCGCGGCAATGCTCTCGGATCCAGGGAAGGGGCTGCTTGGCTACAAGCTGACGAGCATTACTGCTGTGTCTGAGCTGCCATGGCGGATGCTCGGAATCGATCCAGCGATTCTGTCACGCATCGTCGTCGACCTCTGTCTGGCATGGCTGCTTTTCAATCTTCGGCGACATCCGCGCACACTCGTCGCGATAATCGTTGCCATCCTTGGCTTCGAGATATTCTTCCGCAACATCTACACACCAGGTCTTCGCCACGAAGGCATTGTTCTCTTTCTCATCTTTGCGATCTGCTGGATGGAAGTCGAGCGAGCAGGCGATTCGAGACGAATCGCGCTGGGTTTATTGCCTCTCTTCGCAATTCAGAGTCTCGCTCTCCCGTTCCTTGTTCATCGCGATGTTCGATATCCAATGTCGAGCTCGAAAGCGTTTGGTGAATTCATTCGAGCGAACCCCAGGTATCACGATGCGATCCTGATGTCGGAGCCGGATTACCTGATGGAATCGATGCCCTATTACGTGAAGAATCCGGTCTACATGCCGCGGCAGGATGAGCTTTCCGATCGGGTCTACTTCGGCACGGCCGGTCGAAGGCGTGCGGACTTGACCCTCAGAGACCTGCGGAGTACCGCGGTCAAAGTCTCATGCTCGGCGGGCGTTCCGGTCCTTCTCGCCATCGGATATCCCGATTTTCAGTACAAATCGAATGGATCCGGCCGTCCTCTTTATCGCGGGCTGACGTTCAGATGGTACGGTCTGGACTGGATTCTGATCGGCGGGCCTCGGCCTGTTGCGTCGTTCCCGCGCGCTGTATCGGACGAGTTCTATCGCGTGTACAAGGTTGGCTGCACACCACTGAGGGTACCTCCACCTAATCCCTAAACCCATAACGACGCGCGCCTCTCGGCGGCTGGTCGCTGAACTCCAGACTGGAGATGAAAGGTGGAAGATCATAGATGACAGGTCGGACATCGAACTGTCATCATTGATCTCCCGTCTCAATCTCCAGTCTGGAGTTCAAAACCTCCAAGCCGCCGAGAAGCGCGTCGTTTAACGTCCGCGCGGTAGCGCCCATTGCCCCGCTCCCGTTGTAACTTTGATAGCTATGTCAGATATGATCCCGGTCAACGAACCGGACCTTTCTGGTAACGAAAGGAAGTACCTCAACGAGTGCATCGATACCGGCTGGATCTCGTCGGAAGGGCCATTCATCCGCGAGTTCGAGACACGCTTTGCCGCGAGAGTAGGCCGCCGTCACGGAATCGCCGTGTGCAACGGATCAGCTGCGCTCGATGCTGCGGTTGCCGCACTAGATGTCGGACCCGGCGACGAGGTCATAATGCCCACGTTCACGATCATTTCGTGCGCGGCGGCTGTCTCGCGACTTGGTGGCATTCCGGTTGTTGTCGATTGTGATCCGAAAACCTGGAACATGGACGTGAGCGCGATCGAAAGCCGCATCACGCCCAGGACCAAAGCGATAATGCCCGTTCATATCTACGGGCTGCCCGTTGATATGGATCCGCTGCTCGAGATTGCCAGTCGACACAATCTTCGCGTGGTCGAAGATGCTGCCGAGATGATCGGCCAGACGTATCGGGATAAGCCATGCGGATCCTTCGGCGATATCTCGACGTTCAGCTTCTATCCCAACAAGCATGTGACCACGGGTGAAGGCGGAATGATCGTCACTGATGACGATGCTCTCGCTGAGCGTTGTCGTGGACTGCGGAATCTTGCTATGAAGGCGCCGCGCCGGTTCGTGCACGACGAGATTGGCTGGAACTTCCGCATGACCAACATGCAGGCTGCGATTGGACTCGCTCAGCTGGAGCGTCTGGACGAATTCGTGGCAAGAAAGCGCCACATCTTCGAGTCCTACACGCGACTTCTCTCGGATATCCCGTCGCTGCAGCTTCCTGTGCAATGCACTGATTACGCGACCAGCATCAACTGGGTGTACGGAGTGATCATCTCAGATGATGTAGCTTTCGATGCGGATGAAGCGATGAAGACGCTCGCTGAGAAACAAATCGGCACCCGTCCTTTCTTCTGGCCGATGCATGAACAGCCAGTGTATCGAAAGCAAGGGTTGTTCGCCGGTGAGCGTTACCCGAATGCTGAGAGAATCGCGCGCCGAGGATTCTATCTTCCGAGTGGTCTGACGTTGAAGGACGAACAGATCGACCGCGTCTCAGCCGCCGTGCACGACCTTTTCGAATGAGCGTCTTCGCTGGTTATTCGCGCTACTACGATCTGCTTTACCGCGACAAGGATTACGCGGGCGAAGCGGATTACATCGCCGGTTTGATTCGCGCGTATTCGCCGAATGCAAAAACGGTGATGGAGATTGGGTGCGGAACCGGCGCGCATGCCGCCGAGCTCGCGGAGATTGGCTACGAAGTTTCTGGTGTCGACATGAGCGAGGGAATGCTCGAAGCAGCCGAATCGCGGCGCAGCTCTCTGTCGAGCGACATCGCAGCCAAGCTGGATTTTACTCACGGTGATGCGCGAACAGTGCGACTCGATCGGAAATTCGACGTTGTGATATCGCTCTTTCATGTAATGAGCTATCAGACTTCCAATGACGATCTTGCTGCAGCATTTCGCACGGCTGGCGAACACGTTAAGCCGGGCGGCGTTTTCATCTTCGATTGCTGGTACGGGCCTGCGGTTCTCAGGCAATGGCCGTCGGTGACTGAGAAGGAGCTCTCTGACGATTCAACCGAAGTGCATAGAACTGCAACGCCCGAGATTCACGTGAATGAGAATATCGTGGACGTGAATTACAAGGTGATCGTGAAAGACAAGAGCACTGATGTCTCGGAGACGCTGCACGAGACTCACCGGATGCGATATCTCTTCATGCCGGAGATCGAGCTCGGATTGTTCGCCGCCGGAATGAAGCTCGTCGACTCGCGCGCATGGATGAAAGACACCCCGCCGGATGTCGACACGTGGGCGGCTGTGTTTGTGGGGCGGGGTTGAGTCGAACGTTTCCTTTTATCTCGGTGATCATACCGACTCACAACCGGTCGGAGATGCTTCGGCAGACTGTGCATACGCTGCTCGAGCAGGATTATCCGGACGACAGGTGGGAGCTGGTCATCGTGGATAACGCTTCCACCGACAACACGTGGACTGTTGTCGAAGAGCTGATGCTCGAGCACGATCGTGTGCGCGGACTTCGCGAAGATCGAAAGGGTGCACACTTTGCGCGTAACCTTGGTGCTATCGCGGCGAGCGGTGACGTTCTTTACTTCACCGACGACGACATGCTCGCCGACACTGCGATGCTGCGGAATCTGCTCGACGGGTTCGATGCAGATCCGGGCGTTGCCTCGGTAACCGGAAAGGTTCTGCCGCGATGGGATACCGAGCCGCCCGTCTGGGTTCTCGAGCATTGCAGGAATCATCTGCTGAGCCTTCTCGATCTCGGAGAAGCGCTGATTGTCTCTGATGAAGATCCAGGAGTGTTCAGCTGCCATCAGGCCGTGAAGCGCGACGTCTTTTTCGCTGCGGGTGGATACAATCCTGATACGAACGCCGACGTTTTCACGGGAGACAACGAAACCGGCCTCAACATCAAGATCAAAAACCTCGGGCACAAGTTCGCGTATGTCGGCTCGGCGGTGACGCAGCACATAATTCCTGCATCGCGAATGACGCAGCGATATCTCAACGGCAGAATGGCGGACCAGGGTTTTTGCGACAGCTACACTTCCTATCGCGCGATCCATCCAGGGAACGCGAAGCTCGCCAGGCGAATCGTCGCGCATTCAGTGCTCGGCGGTCTGACACTTTTAAAAGCCGCTGCGCATAAAGCTGCCGGTGACAGCAGATGGCGGCTCGACTTCGCCAGACTTTTCTACTATCGCAATCGGATGCGATACGATGCGCGCCTGATGAGCGACGAGCGCTGGCGGAAATTCGCGCTGCGCGACGACTGGATTGCTGCGCCGAGTGCGAATGTCAGCTGATCGACAGCCGTTGGTGTCAGTGATCACCGTCGTCTTCAATGGTGCCGGGCATCTCGAGGCGGCAATCAATGCGGTTGCGAGCCAGACGTATCCACACATTCAGCACATTGTCATCGATGGTGGCTCGACTGACGGAAGCGTAGCGATCATCGAGCGAAATCAGGCAAAGCTCGCACACTGGAAGAGCGAGCCCGATCGCGGTCTGTATGAGGCAATGAACAAGGGTATCGATGCGGTCACGGATCCGGAGTCTTACGTCCTGTTCGCGAATGCAGATGACACTCTCTTCTCGCCCGATGCAATCGAGCAGGTGATGGCAAAGAGCGCGGGTGAGGATCTTGTCTACGGAAAGATGGTGTTCAGCGACGGCGAGATTTCCGGAATGCTGGGAAGGGAAGTGAAGCTGGAGGACCTCGCACGGGAAACGCTTTGCCATCCAGCGACCTTTGTGAAGCGACGAGTGTTCGACAAGGTTGGAAAATTCGACACGAGTTTCAGGATTGCGGCGGATTACGACTTCATCGTGCGATGCTTTTCAGCCGGAGTGACGACGCGCTTTGTCGATGTAGTCGTATCCAATATGAGGATGGGCGGCTTGAGCGATGACCGCTTCATGCTGTCATGCAGTGAGCGGAAGGAAGTCATTCGCCGCCGTTTCCCATTCAGGCAGCGTCTCGCGGGCATTGGCCAGGTTAATTTGTATGACATTCCCCGTAATGCAGTGCGCAGGTTTCTCGCCCAGGCCGGCCTTCTCGGTCACTGGCGTGCACTGAAGGGTTCCTGACCACATGTCCCTCGACCTCTCGGTAATAGTTGCCTCGTACAAGCGATGCGATGCACTCGAGCTTTGCTTCGAGGACCTCGCTGCGCAGCAGACGTCCGGCAGTTTCGAGGTAATTCTCGTCGCTCAGGCGTATCCCGATGGAGCTGTCGAGGACATCAGGCGGAAATTCGAGGGACGTCTCGAGCTGCAGGTTGCGGAATTTCCTGAAGGTCTTGGAACTTCACGGGCGCGAAACACCGGTCTGTGGATGGCACGCGGTGAGATTGTCGCATTTCTCGATGATGACGTTCGACTCCCGCCGACGTGGGTCGAATCGATGCTGTCCTTTTATTCGGATCCATAGCTTTGTGGTGTTGGCGGATTCGTCGATCATCCTGGTCATTACAACCCCGTTCGCAACACGGCGTATCGATTATTGGGACTGACATCTGACCGGTACCGCATCGATTGGGGTGGGTTCAATCTCGGACCAGCGAGTCATCCTGATCAGGATCAGCCTGCGGCGTGGCTCAGTGGCGGCAACATGTCGTTTCGTCGAAAAGCAGTGCAGAACATCGGCGGATTCGACGAAGCATTGGGCAGCTTCTGGCACGAGGACGTGGATCTTGCGCACCGCGTTGCGAAGTCGGGCTGGAAAATGATCTCCACCTCGCGCATGGCAATCGATCATTATCCAAATACGATCAACCGTCCTCCTTTGCATCTGCAGATGCGAGAGCGCGAACGGTCCCGAGTTTTATTTGTGTGGAAGGCCATCGGCGACGAACCTTTGTGGCGTGTTCGCTATAGTGCACGCTTGCTTCTTCATGCTATGGCTATGGGAGTAGTTGGCATTGCCAAGCTCGATCCGCGAATACCGATCAATGTCATTCGTGGCGGTCTTGAGGGCCTTCGTGGGCTTGATTCTGCCAAGGCGGCAAGTGCGGCCAGGCTGGAGAGAGCTCGATGAGTGCGGCTCTCCTCGCCGCCACTGAGGGCCGGTAAAACGATTATGGGGATTTTTCGGATTCAGAGACGCAAAACCACAAAAAGTTTTTGTGTTGTTCCACTAAAAAAGAAAGTGGTTTTCCCGTGTCTGAATCCGGAAAACCCGTATGATCGCTTTACCGGCCCTCAGTGGCGGCAACGGAAAACGATACAGTGAGCAGCATCACGATCCTCATCCCGACTTTCAACAGAATCAAAGCTCTGGAGGCAGTGTGGCCGTCATACCTCGTTCATCCAGACGTAAAGCGGATCGTCGTCATCGATGACGGATCAACAGATGGAACGAGTGAGAGAGTGAGAGAGCTCGCGAAGACGTCGCCGATTCCTGTTGACGTCATCACGCACGAAAAGCAGTGGGGACAGCCGGAATCCCGAATGTCGGGTGTAAAGGAAGCAAACACCGAATGGGTGCTGTTCGGTGAAGACGACGTCTGGCTCGCGCCTGACTACTGCTCGACATTGCTTCGAGAGGCGAAAGAAACGGGAGCCTCGATCATCGCTGGCCGCATTGTAACTGCCCGAGTCCCGGGCGAGTTCGATGAAAGCTGTCTCGTCGATCCACCGTCGCCAGTGCGGAATGCCAGCGACGTCTTCGATCTCGCTTCGATGGATGCAAGATTCGCCGAGCGTGTGAGTGGACCTGTTCCCGCGCCTTACATTCATTCGATAGCGTTGATCCGGCGCGACGTATTCTCGAAGGTGAAATTCGACACCTGGTACTCTGGAAATTCCTGGAGAGAAGAAACCGATTTCTATCTCGGTGCAAATGCTGCGGGCGCGAAAGTCTATTTCACGGGAAGCACTGTCTGCTTTCATCTTCGCGGACCGATCTCGGCAATCGGTGGCCAGCGGGTGAATCGACTCTGGTTCGAGTATCTCGCATGGCGGAATACGCGCTACCTGATGAACAAGCACTGGCCCTATCTCAAAAGAGCGCATGGTCTCCGCGGAACAGCGACAGGATGGACAATTCGCTATTACCTTCGACGCCAGGCCGATCAGATAAAGCGAATCGCACAAAGCGGGTTCAGGTCGACGTATGGTTCGTGAGCTCCTGAGCCGAAAGACCGGCGCGTTTCCACGCGGCCCCGGAATTCTTCTCGCAATCGCAATCGGTCTTCACGTAGCCAGCATTGTGCAAGCCGTGCTTGGCAGAGCCGTCGATGGCGGAGCGCTTTTCGTGACGGGACAGTTCCTTGTCTCGCTTGCGCTGCTCAGGCTGTACGACGGCAGATGGGTAATTCAGGATATCCGCGTATTCTTTGCGCTGTTCCTCTTCCTGTACGGCGGAGTCTTGCCGCTCGTAGTTCTTTTTGGAATCACGCAGCCCGTACCGGGAATCGGTGGCGCAGCCTACATGTATGGCACTGCATTCCTCGGCTTCAATCTCGTGCAGTGGTGGTACAAGCAGCCCTTTGTCGACGTGCCGCGACAGGCATTCGATCGAATTGTTCCGCGGCCGATCAACGTGATCATCCTCCTGCTCGGCTTCATGGCCGTCGTCGGCTATGCGATGTCACGCGGGGTCCAGCTCGGATTCAGGATCGACCGCAACATGAATCTCTACCTCGGCACACAGCTGTGGGTGGTCATGATCTTTGTCGTCAACGGGCTGACGATGTTCATGTTTGCAGGATGGAACCGTCTCAGCCGAATGGAGAAAATCGCGGTCGTAACCTCCATCACTCTTTTCATCCTGTTCCAGCTCACGATGGGAAATCGCCGCGACTTCCTGGCGATGTTCATTTTTCTCATCGGCGTTGTGATGACGAAAAGGCGATCAGTCATTCGCGCAACTACAGTCATATTCGGCGGTCTGGCATTCGCCGCCTTCATGGCAGTCGGAATTATTCGCCAGGTTCTTCAGGATCCAGCGCTGCTTTCCCGATATAATCCACTCGAGCTCATTCTCACTCAAAACGAGTTCGTTACGCCCGTGTTCACGCTCATGCATTATGTGAACAACGTGCGACCGCTGAGATGGGGATACACCTACATATCAGCTCCGCTTCAATTCATTCCGCGTGCGATCTGGACCGACAAGCCGGAGAGTCTGTCGCTTCAGTTCATGCGTGATGCCTTTGGCACCACGAGCCTGATTGGCTTTGCATACACTCCGGTTACTGAGGCTTTTCTCAACTTCTCGTGGGTGGGGCCATTCCTGGTTTTTTCAATTATCTCGCTCGCGCTCGTGAAGCTCGTGAAGAACGCGCATGTTCATCCCGGCCTCTACTTCATTCTGTTCGCGCTCGTTGTTGATTTTCAGCGTGGTGAATTTGCGTTCATCTTTTACTCACTCTGCTTCATTGGCGGAGCGTATGCATTCCAGCTTCTGATGTCGCGAATTCGCTGGGCGCCTACCGCTGCAATGAAAGCGGCGGCCCAGGCTCCGCGACCTGCACCAGTTCTTCGTTCCTGAGACATGAAAGTCGTACTGAATCTTTTGTATCTGCTTCCCGGTGTTGTAGGTGGAACCGAGACTTACGCGAAATCATTGATCCGCGCCTTCGCCCGGCAGGATGATGACAACGAGTATTCGGTGTTCCTCAACAAGGAATCCGCCGATCTCGATGTCACGCCGGACAAAAACTTCACGCGCGTCGTGTGTCCGGTCAAAGCGATGAATCGAGCTGCGCGGTACTCGTGGGAGCAGGGCGCAATGCCGCTTCAGCTCCGCCGCGTGAAACCGGATCTCGTTCACTCACTCGGCTACGTGATTCCACTTGCGGCAAAAGGTCCGCAGGTAGTGACTGTGCACGATGTGAACTATCTCGGGCACAAAGGCTGGCGAACCGGTTTTGGCCGGACTGCATTTCGCTTCTTCGCTGAAAGAACAGTAAAGCGTGCGGATCGAATCATTGCCGTGTCGAATTTCTCGCGGGATGAAATCGTCCGGCACATGCGAGTTAAGCCGGAAAAAGTGACGGTCGTTCACTCGGCGGGAAGGGAGGCGACCCCGCGTCATACAAACGGCGCTTCGAAGAGCGAAGTAGTTCGCAACATTACGCGACCGTACATCATGGCGTTCAGTGCTCTCTCGGCGCACAAGAACATTCCGCGACTGATCAACGCATTCGGAAAGATTTCGTCGATAGTGCCGCACGACCTCGTGCTCGTGGGACACATGCCGGTGAAGTCAGCAGAGCGCTCGGAGATGGAAGCGGTTGGTGGTCACGATCGAATTCATTTCACGGGCTATGTGCCCGAGTCCGATGTGAGCTCGCTTCTTCAGAACGCGTCGCTCTTTGCGTTCCCATCATTGTACGAAGGATTCGGATTACCACTTCTCGATGCTCAGAATGCAGGAGTGCCAGTAGTTGCTTCATCTGCTGGAGCTCTGCCGGAGATTGCCGGTGACTCGGCGCTGATGTTCGATCCCCATTCCGAAGAGGACATGGCCAAGGCGATGAAGCGTGCGCTGCTCGACCCGGATCTTCGCACACGTCTAGTGGAGAAGGGACACGACAATGCGCAGAGCTTCTCCTGGGATCGGACCGCGCGCGAGACACTCGACGTGTACAAAGCCGTCGCCTCGTGACGCGTCGGAAGCATTCGTACGTATTCATAACGCAGGTTTACGTTCCCGATCCCAATGCGACGGGGCAGCATCTTGCCGACGTCGCTGAGGAGCTCGCGCGACGCGGCCATGATGTCACCGTCTACACGTCGAATCGCGGATACGATGAGCCGTCGAATTACTATCCGGCGAAGGAGACTCGCGCTGGCGTAAAGATCCGCCGCGTTCCATTGTCGCATTTTGGAAAGAGCTCGATTGGAGTGCGCATTGCTGGCGGGCTGTCATTCGTCGCGCAATCAGTCGCACGCGCGATCACCTGCCGTCACATCGATGCAGTGATCGTCAGCACTTCGCCACCGATGGCGCCGTTCGCGGCGATAACTCTTCATGCGCTTCGTCGCGCGCGCGTGAAATACTGGATCATGGACATAAATCCTGATCAGATCGTTGCGCTGGGCATGGCAAGTCCGACATCACCGACTGTGCGCGCGTTCAACTGGCTCAATCGAAGAATTCTTTCCGCTGCCGACGACGTCGTTGTGCTGGATCGAATGATGGCCGAGCGTATCAATCGCAAGCTGGATGTTCAGGATAAGCTGACCATTCTTCCCCCGTGGCCGGCACATGATCCAGCGCCGCTGGTTCCGCACGAGAACAACCCGTTTCGCAGAAAGTATGTGCGCGACGACCAGCGAATCGTGATGTACAGCGGCAATCACGGTCCCTCGAGTCCGCTGACTACAATTCTCGAGGCAGCAAGGCGGCTGCGCGACGATCCCCGGCTTGTCTTCATGTTCGTCGGCGGAGGACTTGGGAAGCAGGAAGTCGAGCAAGCTGCCGGGCCGAATATCATATCACTGCCGTATCAACCGCGATCCGAGCTTCTTCATTCTTTGTCGGCGGCTGACGTCCATGTCGTCACGGTTGGCGATGCGGTGCCGGGTATTGTGCATCCGAGCAAGGTGTACGGTGCGATGTCCGTTGGCCGCCCGATTTTACTGGTGGGCCCGCTGAAGAATCACGTTGCAGACATCATGGCCGAGCATGACATCGGGTGGCACATACTAAACGGTGATGTGAATTCAGCTGTGGCAGTTCTGCGCCAGATTGCGTCGATGCCGTCGTCCGAGCTCGAGGCGAAAGGTCTCAGAGCGTACGAAGCCATCGTTGCCCAGGGGGGCAGAGCTG
>JBKPNY010000038.1:0-1509 GCA_046732835.1 Gemmatimonadota bacterium
GCAAAGCCCAATCGCGCCAAGCGCGCGCGGCTTCAAGTTCCGGCAACATGATGCCGAGCCATAAGAGCCCGGCAACGTCGGAAAGATAATGGTTGCTGGTGGCGAGGTGAGTAAACTCCAGGTTGCGACGAATGTGAGCGCCATGCTGCTCAAACATCGTCAACAGTTTGAGCAGGCGTTCTTCGCTGAGGGTTGCCGAATTCCGGAACAACGAAAACGCCGCCAGCAAATTGATCGCACGCAGCGAAACTTCCATCGCGCACGACCAGTTTGGGCCCAGACCGAGAGGATTTTGTGCCCGCCAACTTTCGACCTGTTCAAAAAACTCGCGCGCAAATGATTCGTTACCGGTGCACGCGTACGCGCGACCGAGCACAACTAGGTGGCCGAGCCGATTGAGCTCCCAGAGAACGCGGATGTCAGAACCATCGTTGTGCCACAACTGAATCTCAGCGTGATAGTCCGACTGCCAGATGCGTTCCGAAAGTGGATCGCGCAACCAGTTAAGCGGATCTCCGAAACTCTTTTGGCCAAACCCGAGCAACTGCCAACGATGATCGTTGATTATCCTCTCCGCAGTGTTGATTAGGTCATTCGTCTCACGCGGAAACGTTTCCCGCTGAGCCGCCGCGGTGGCGTGTGAGTCAACAAAGCCAGGAAGAAAGGAGGGCGCGGCGCGATTGCGAAAATGCTCAAGTAGATCGGCTGCGGAAAGCGTCTGAAAACCCGGCCGCAGCTGCGCAGGCTTGGCGGTGAGTTCAGGAAGCAGTGCGCGTTCGCGACGCGATTGCACCGCGGCTCGGCCGCGACGAAACGCCTCGCGGGTGGCGCTGCCAAAACTAACCTGGCCGCGAATTATCCTCGCCATCCCTCGCGTCAAAGTGGTGGTGGCTGATTTTTTTGGCGGCTCGGACGAACCTGGCAATTGGGAGCTGCCTTTCAACGTGAAACTGAAAATACGAGGTGCAGTATACGATCGTGTTAGTTGAAACCTCTGTGAACCCTCCGTGGTCTCTGTGACTCTGTGGTTGTAAAGCGCCGTGTTGACCACCGAGACACGGAGAAGCACGGAGGTGGCACAGAGAGGAACAAATTTCACCGGAGTTCCGCGACGATTCGCTCGGCCGTGTGACCGTCCCAAAGCGGAATCGCCGCCGGAGTTCTTACCGACTGTTGCAGGGCCGCAAGTGCTTCGCTCACAATTTTGTCCGGGTCAGTGCCGACGATCTTGTTCGTTCCCATCGTCACCGTAGCCGGTCGCTCAGTGTTTTCTCGCAACGTCAGACACGGAATGCCGAGCACGCTTGTCTCCTCCTGGATGCCACCGGAATCCGTCAACATCAGCTGCGCGCCACTGTACAAATTGAGGAAGTCGAGATAACCGAGCGGCTCGATCAACTGCAGGTTGCGAATTTTCTTGACCCGTTCGAGCAGGCCATGTTCAGCGATCGTCTTGGCGGCGCGAGGATGGACGGGAAAAATAATTGGCAACTCATTGCTGATTGTTTC
>JBKPNY010000039.1:0-4671 GCA_046732835.1 Gemmatimonadota bacterium
CTCGTTGTCGCCCTGTTCTGTCTGTCTGGAGATCTCTCGGCGCAACAACCTGACAGTGGTGTTGTCGAAATCAGTATTCGCGAGTCGATGGACATGGTCGACGGATTTCGTGTTCAGTGGAATGACAAAATCGCCTCCACCGATTCGAGCGGTCACGCTCGCTTGACTCTTCCTGTCGGTCGTCAGACGCTGACGATCACACGAATCGGTTATAAGAAAACTCAAGCATCGATTCTTGTGCTTCGCGACAGCGTTGTATCACTCACCGTTGAAGTGGCGATGAACGAGGAAGCGATGCGGCTCGAGGACATGAGAGTCACGTCTACTCGGACGGAGAGGCTCGCGGGTGAGACGCCGATTCGAGTCGAAATCATCGACGAGATGGAGGTGGACGAGAACACCCTCATGTCGCCGAGTGGTATCGGAATGCTTCTGAATGAAACTCCTGGCTTGCATGTTCAAGCGGCCGCACCGGGCCTGGGAACTGGAAGTGTCCGGATCCTCGGATTGCCGGGACAGTACACGGTGATGCTTGCAGATGGCCTGCCGTTGTACGGCGCCAGCTCGAGCGCACTCGGTCCACTCGACATCTCTCCCGTTGACCTGGGACGAGTAGAAATAATCAAAGGGTCGGCTTCTGCCCTCTACGGCGGACAGGCACTCGGCGGAGTCATAAACCTTATGGCAAAGCCACCGACCGGAAAAAAAGAAATTCTTTTGAACAGGCGCACGTTAAGCGTGACCGATGCCGCAACCTGGCTGAGTCACCGTCTCGGACCAGGCTCAGGAATCTCTTTCCTTGCATCTGGAACCGCGCAGGGACTGGAAGATATCGATCACGATGGGTGGGCCGACCAGCCTCGAGCTCGACGATGGAACATTCGGCCTCGATACAACGCGGTCGATAGTGCTGGGCGATCATTATTCGTTACGGCGGGATACGGATTCGATAACAGAACCGGCGGAACTCTTGAAGGCAAGGTGCTCCCCGATGGTTCGACATTTCGCGAAGGTTTGCGAAGCAATCGTGCGGACATCGGTGCAGCGGGAGCAATTCCTCTCAAGAACGGCGGGAAGCTTTCAACGCGCCTCGCTCTATCAGGCACCTGGCGCGACCGTGAATCCGGAATCCCCACATCGGAGCGGGACCGCACTGCAACCGGTTCCGCTGAAGTCACGCGATCTTTCGTGGTAGATAGCGCAGCGACAGTAATTGGCGGGACATTACAGGTCGAGGATTTTACAAACAAGGCGAACACACTGTTTGATCGGAGGTGGTTCACGCCCGCGGTTTTTGCAACGAGCGAGAAAGACTTCGGACCACTCACAATCTCTGCAAGCCTTCGCGGAGACGTTCATCCCGCTGCAGGAACACAATTAACAGAGAGACTAGCAGTACTTGTTAAGCCTTTGACTGACTGGTCAGTCCGCGGGAGCATCGGAACGGGGTTCGCGCCACCAACCGCAACTAATGAGGAAACCGAGGCGGTGGGGCTTCGTGCGATCCGTCGCAATGCCGCTCTCAGGGCAGAGAAAAGTCGCGCTGCAATGCTCGACATCAATGGGACAATCGCCAGCGCGGAAATTCTTGTAACAGGGTATGCGTCTCGAATAGCAAATGCTATCCAGCTCAACGAAAGTCCGAATGCCACGGGCAATGTGTTCTTGCAGAATGCGTCGAGTAGAACACTCATCAGCGGAATCGAGGCACTATCCGTGTGGCGATTTAACGGAGGCAAGTTCATCGGATCGTATGGCTACGCCTACGGAACACGACCTGACCCAATGACGGGTGTACGCGAGCTCGTACCCCTGCTGCCGCGTCATCGTCTCGGCGGCGACCTTATGCTCGAGCGGCCCGGAGTATATCGCGTGGGAATCGAAGGCACGTGGTATGGTGTGCAGACTCTCGATCACAATCCATACAGAAGTAGATCGAAGCCATACACCTACATCATGGCGATCGCGGCGCGACAATTCGGCCGTCTTGAGGCCGTTGCGAACTTCGAAAATCTGCTGAACGTTCGGCAGACCGATACTGACCCGCTCGTTCGAAAGCAGCGAACTCCCGCAGGCAGTTGGACGACTGATGTCTGGGCACCGCTGGAAGGATTTATGGCAAATGTTGCACTGAGGTATCGATGGCAATAGTTGGCTGAGCAACCACGACCACGCCCCTGTCGGGAGTTGTCGAACAATGGACTGCCCAACGTTTTCAGTTCGGCAATCGTTCTCGAAAGACTTTATAAGGCCGGGTCCGCCCGACCTACCGCCCTCGTATCACGTCACCCCATCCGGTTTGATGGCGGTCATCATCACCGCCTTCACTCCGAAAGCTTCGGCCGAGTTCTGAGTCGACGTTTTGCGAAAGCGGAAGTTTGGAACAACCGCCGAGCGCACTTTCGTAAAGCCCGTTTCCTCGAGAAGCTTGAAGAACTCTCCCTCCGGGAGAGCACCGCCAATTCAGCTGGCCCACAGTTTCGGATCATTGACTATGGACTGCGAGAGCTGCTTCGCGCTCACGATGTCAGTGATGGACATGCGTCCACCGGGTCGCAGGACGCGGAATATCTCTTCAACCACACGTCGTTTCCGGAATGACAGGTTAATGACGCCGTTCGAAATGACAACGTCGGCAGATTGGTCGGGAACTGGAATGTTTTCCATCGATCCTGCCCGGCATTCCATCTTCACACCGGTGGCTGCCGCGTTCGCTTGCGACTTGAGACACATCGCTGGATTCAGGTCCACGCCGATAACCGTGCCGGTTGGTCCGGTTTTCCATGACGCGATAACGGCATCGAGACCCGCCCCGCTGCCCAAGTCGACGACGGTCTCCCCCTCAGCGATGTTGCTGCGAAGATGCGGATTACCTACGCCGGCAAAGGACGCGACGGCAGCTTCAGGAGCCCGGTCGAGCCACTCACGATCATAGTCGAACATCTCAGCAGCTTCTCGACCGTGATAAAAATGAAATTCAGCTCGAGGGTTTTCGGCAACTTCCTGGTACATCCGAAGAATTTCGTCCTTGAGCATCCCTTCGAGTGACGCATCCGTAACCTGCGGACCAGTCATGTCAGACCCTCCAGTTAAACAGCGACTCTTGTTTCCGCGAGACTCACCACCGCAGGCATTGTCTGCTGCATGATGGGTCGCGACGGCATCCGCACCGCGACAACGATCCCCGACAATCCAGTCAAAACTCCCGCCGCAATTATCGCCGCCGATATTCCGGATGCATCAATGATCACGCCAGCGACGATTGCGCCGAACACATAGCCAAGATCTCTCCACAGCCGATAGACTCCGACAGCGGATCCACGCCAAGCGGGGTGTGCGACATCGCCGATCGCCGCCAGAAGAGTTGGATAAACGAGTGCGGTCCCGAGCCCAAGCAGTGACAAACCAACTCCCCAACGGAGCTCGGTATCGACGAAGGCAATTGACACGAGCGCGACAGCTTGCAGCAGCATTCCGCCGACGATCAATGGCTTTCTTCCCGTGCGATCGCTAACAGCGCCAGTAAAAAGCTGCGCAATACTCCAGACAACCGGATACGTCGCGACGAGAAAACTCGATTGCTTGAGACTCAATCCGGAGCTGATGAATAGAATTGGAAATACGCCCCACGCTAAACCGTCATTGAGATTGTTCACGAGCCCTGCCTGACTTGCGCTGAAGAGACCCGCGTCAGACCAGATTGACCGCTTCAGTATTGAGCCCATGCCCGGATGACTGGCGCTCGCTTTGGTGGTTGCTTCGAGTTCGACGTGCCTTGAGGTATCGCGCACGAAAAGCGAGAGCAGCAATCCCGTTAGCGATATAGACATGCCGAGGTACGCGGCAGCCGGACGAAGACCGAGTCGCAGTGACAGCAGTCCAGTTATTAATGCAGCGATTCCGAGTGCCAGATACCCCGCAAATTCGTTCAGTCCCATAGCAAGACCGCGTCGTCGGGGACCGATGAGGTCGATCTTCATGATCACTGTGGTCGACCAAGTGAGTCCCTGATTTATTCCAAGCAGCGCGTTGGCTGCGACAATCCACGACCAGCTCGGCGCGACGAGAATCAGGAATGGAATCGGAAGAGCGATCAACCAGCCGGCAATGAGGGTGGAACGGCGAGCGTGGCGATCAGCAAGCCAGCCAGCGAGAAGGTTGGTCGACGCCTTAGTCAGTCCGAACGCCATAATGAAAGACATCGCAGCCGACGCCGACGAAACCTTAAAGTCTCGACTCGCGATTAGAGGCATGACGGTTCGCTCTAGCCCGATCATCGCTCCAACGAACGCGTTCACAATCACCAAGAGTGTGAACTGCTGCCAGTTCGCTCGAAGCCCGAGGACAGGTTCTTTCATCCGGCCATCAAGAGGTCGGCCAGGTTCGTAGCTCGTATCACAGAAGCTTCTGGCGGCGGAGGCGGTATCTCCCGCAACATCGCTTCGACAAAGGCTTTTTCGTTGTCGATGGCAAAGCTCTTATTGAATCTTTTCTCAAATCCCAATGTCGAGACCGGATTGCCGCTCAATCCGCGGCCGCACACGGAGCCGGAATACGCCCCAGGCATGAGAGTCAAATGATCTGGTAGGGCTTTGAATCGTTGTGCGCTGCTAAAGAGTGCTCTCGCTCCCTCTTCAGCGGTCGTCGCTAACTCTGTTCTCCCCATATCTC
>JBKPNY010000040.1:0-10146 GCA_046732835.1 Gemmatimonadota bacterium
CTTGACTTTTCTTTGAGGGCTCGAGTCGAATGGCTCGGGCCCTTTTGTTATGCGGCCACTGAGGGTCAGTAAAACGATTACCCGGATTCTCCCGATCCAGTGGATCCGTTCAGTTCGAAGGCCGGAAGCTATAGCGCTAACGCCAGGTCACCGCCTTTGTGTTTTTGTAAAAAAACACGAGGAACTTCGCGTTAGGGTTCGAACTCCCTGAAATATTTATTGAACGATCCGGTAAATCGGGAGAATCCGGGTAATCGTTTTACCGGCCCTCAGTGGCTGCATTGGTAAATGAAAAGTATTTTCAGGCCGCACTCTCAGAATGGAGCGGCATTGAAGCGTCTCGCGTTTGTGGCGATCGCATTAGCAGCGACAATCTCGCAAGCTCAGCAGCCAGTATCAGGGAAAAGAGCTGAGTCACTTGTAATCCGGAACGCGACAATTGTCGATGGAGCAGGGACACCCGCAATTGGGCCGGCGGACATTGTCATTCGCGGAAATCGAATTGCCGAAATTGCCTGGCTCGATCCAGTGTCGATCGCGAATGGAAGAGCGAAGAGACCAACCGCCGCAACCGAGATTGACGCGACTGGCAAATACGTTCTTCCGGGGCTTATCAACGCACATGCGCACGTGCAGGATGAGCGCGGTGGAATCGCTCAGCCACTCGACTACGAGCTCAAGATCTGGCTCGCCTGCGGAATCACAACCGTTCGCGAAGTCGGTGCGAACAACACGCAAAGCATCATCGATCTGAGAGGGCGTAGCGAGCGGGGAGAAGTCGCATCGCCGCGCGTGTTTGTCTACGGTCGATTCTCCAATCCGCCGGTCCCGCTCACTCCGGATGCAGCAAGACAGCGCGTGCGCGATCTGAAGAAAATGGGAGTTGACGGCATCAAGCTTCTCATCACGGATCGCGATGTGATGACAGCAATGGAGGATGAAGCGCACAAGCTAGGGCTGCGTATCGCGCATCACGCTGGAGTCGCCGAGACGAACGCGTGGGATGACATCAGGCTTGGCACAACGAGTATCGAGCACTGGTATGGAATACCCGATGCCGCGATCAAGGATGGTGTTCAGGGATTCCCTTCGTCATACAACTACAACAACGAAGTCGACCGATTCCGCTATGCCGGCCATTTATGGCGCGAGGCCGATCCGGATCGCCTGATGATGGTGCTCGACAGCATGGTCGCCCACCATGTCGCGTGGGTTCCGACTCTCGACATTTACGAGGCGAGCCGTGATCTGCAGCGCGCGCAGACTCAGCCATGGTTCAAGGATTATCTGCATCCAACGCTGGAAGAGTATTTCAAGCCCAACCCAAACAATCACGGTTCATACTTCCTTGGCTGGACATCGACTGATGAGACATTCTGGAAGGAGAACTATCGCATCTGGATGAATGCGCTTCGCGAATTCGAGCGTCGGGGAGGCTTGATCGGCACAGGCGATGATGCCGGTTTCATTTATCAGCTCTACGGATTCGGACTGATTCGCGAGCTGGAGCTGCATCAGGAAGCCGGGTTCAACACCCTCAAGGTTATTCAGCACGCGACATCGAACGGCGCGAAAATCCTTGGAAGAGAAAATGATCTCGGCCGGGTGAAAGTCGGTTATCTGGCGGATCTGATCGTTGTGGATGGAAATCCGCTCGAGAACCTGAAGGTTCTCTATCCCACAGGCGTCGACCACATCGTGAACGGGAAGGAAGTCCACAGCGGAGGAGTGCAGTGGACCATCAAGGATGGTATTCCCTACAATGCGCCCGCGTTATTTGCTGACGTCAAGGAGATAGTTCGACAGGCTCGCGCAGTGAGGCGCTAGCGCAGGTTGCCGTCACCTGAGCGAGAGTCCTTTAATTGTCCGTTTTGTGTCAGAAACTACTGGCCGCTCGGGAAGGTTTCCGGCACTTCACCGTCGCGGCGCACTCGCATGTGAAGCGGATCGAGAGCTTTGGTCTCCTCGATGAAGAGGAAAGCATCGTAACGACCCGGAAGGATTGTCGGGACGTAATTGCCCCAATGTTCAGTCTCAGGATCGTAGACGACACCAATTGCGCGATGACCACGCGGTTCACGCAGACTTGCTGTCTCATCGGCTTCACCTTTTGGAAAGATAAAAAGTGAATCGCCAATGTCTGCACGCTTCATTGCATCCTCTACACTTCCTTCGCGCGCTTCCGGAACATTCATGCGCTGCATCGGCGCTCCCCATTCACGCCCGGCAATCACAGATCCGCGGTGAGCTCCAAATCCAACAAGGACAGCTCCTTCGCGCTCGTGCTCCTGTCTCACCAGCTGTCCCACATTGACCATGCCCGAGCGAGCCATGTCGGTAAAACGCGCATCACCGATGTGCGTGTTGTGCTCCCACACAATCGCTTTTGCATCTGGTCCGTGATGCTGCATCAGCCGGTTCAATGTCTCGACCATGTGATGATCGCGCACGTTCCACGAGCCGGGACCGCCACGCACCATGGTTCTGTAGTAGAGCTCCGCGTTTCTTGCGACCAGCGCGTTCTGCTCCGCGTTGAAGTACGCATCACGACCGTCGTCCTGAAACTCGAGTGCGCGTGATCGAAGTACCGAGAGAATTCTTACTGCCTCATCTTCACATGACGTCGGAACCAGATAGGTAGCGCGAGCGTATTCCTGCGCATCTTCTTCGTAAGGCTCAAAGCAGGAGTATGCGCGCCTCGCGTTTCTCGCGAGCTCAGGATCCATACGCTCGAGATACTCGAGAACGGAATGCATCGATTCCCAGAGAGAATAGACATCGAGGCCAAAGAATCCTGCCTGTCGCTCGGCGGGGAGATTCGCGTTGTGATCGCGCATCCATTCAGCCAGATCGACGATCTCCTGGTTAGCCCACATCCAGGTGGGCCATCGTGAGAATGCGTGCAGCACGGCTTCGGCCGATTGTCCTGCAAGTCCCTTCACATATCGATTTACCGCGTAACAGTCCGGCCAGTCGCCCTCTACACCGATGAACGAAAAACCTTTTTCGACAATGAGGCGGCGTGAGATCTCAGCTCGCCATGTGTAGTACTCCGACGTTCCGTGTGACGCTTCGCCGAGAAGCACGAAACGAGCATCGCCGATCGCGTCAATGAGCGGATCGAGATCGGCGGGGGATTCGAGCGGTTGAGCCAGGTCGCTTATCTCACTCAACAGCGCTTCTTCGGGCGCGGTGCGCCACAATCGCGAGAGAGTCCCTGCGGGCATGATGAAATTGTCCTTCATCAGTCGTGCCGTGGTAACGCCAAAGGGCACGCTTCTTTCCCATCACAATGGCATGTCCAAAAAGAACACTTATCTGGATCGACTGCCAAAACACGCGCAAAACCGTGGTGACGCTGAAAAGGGGGAAGCCGAGATTGTCACTTCCAGACGGGAGCTCAACGAAATCGAAAGCGAGTGCGCCTCTGACCTGAAGGGGTCAGCACTAGGCAGAGGAGGAAAGCGAATCGGCATTCTTCTCGAGGACGAAGTCAGGTTCATCGTTCGCGACGCGCTGAAGTTTCCCAGCGGGGCTACTAAGTGTCAGATGCGCGTAATCGGAAAGACCGAATACGATGGACCGAATGGAGTCGCAGCACTCTGCGTTTCCGACGGACGATTCGTTCTACGCGAGATATATCGTCACGCGACGAGATCGTGGGAGCTGGAGACTGTGCGCGGACGACGCGAGTCAGGCCAGACGTCCAGACAGGCTGTCAGGGCAGAAGTGAAGCAGGAGCTCGGGTATCCCGTAAAGCGAATGCAGCGTCTTGGATTGATCCGCCCTGACAGTGCGGTAATGTCGAGCATTCTCGAGATCTTTCTTGTGGAGCTCGGGAAGGGACCGCGACGTGACGATCCCGAAGACAGCGAAGCATTCGGCAGGATTCACCGGCTTACATATCGCGAGCTCAGCAGGAAAATCCTCAGCGGCGAAGTGCATGACAGCTACACGATTGGTGCACTCACGCTCGCTCGGCTCAATGGATCACTGAGGTCGCGCAATGCCCGCTAAGAACGACGACCTGCATGGCAATGTTCCCGAGACATCGCCGGTCGCACTGGTGATGGTCGATGTCATCAACGATCTCGAATTCAAAGGCGGCAAAACTCTGTTGAAGCGCGCGCTTCCAATGGCAAGGAGACTTGCAGCACTCGCGGCGCGAGCTCGCGAAGCAGGAATTGCCGTCATTTACGTGAATGACAACTTCGGCAAATGGCGCTCGGACTTTCGCACATTGCTCGACCACTGCATGAAGGATGACGTGAATGGAAGAGAGCTCGCGCGCATTCTCGCGCCTGAAAAAAGCGATTACTTCGTGCTAAAACCAAAGCACTCAGGCTTCTTCTCAACTACGCTGGATACACTTCTCGAGTATTTGCACGTGCGAACGCTTGTCATCACCGGTCTCACAACCGACCGATGTGTGTTGTTCACTGCAAGTGACGCGCATATGCGCGACCTGCATCTCGTGGTTCCGGAAGATTGCTGCGCTGCCCAGACTGAGGCAGACCACAAGCGGGCAATCGACATGATCGAGCGAGTGCTCGAGGCGGATACTACATCATCTGGAGAGATTGACTTCAGTGTTCTTGCTGAAGCGAGCTCTCACGAATAAAATCGGCAAGCTCACCGCGCGACGACACCCCTACCTTGGCAAAGATGTTCGAGAGGTGGGTGCTCACAGTACGAGCCGAGATATCGAGCGATTCGCCGATCTCCCGATTTGATTTCCGTGATGCAACCATTCGCGCGATCTCCAGCTCCCGACCCGTCAGCCCACCCATTCCGTCAGCGCTGGTTTTTGGAGGAGGTCTCGAACCAAGCTTGCGAATCTCATTGCGCACATTTTCCAGCTCGCCCTTGGCGCCTATGGTGGCAAAAGTGTCGTGCGCAACTCGAAGCTCCTTTAGTGCAGTCTCTCGATCTCCCGATTCCGTGAGAGCCTGAGCAAGTGCGCGCCGAATGCGCGCCGCCGGATCGGGTAAAGGTACTTGCTCCAGCTTTTCGATTGCCATGCGTAAAAGCGGAATCGCACCGGCGGGATTTGAATCGCGCAGCATCCTGAGCATACCGTCGCCAGTATCCGCCATTGCCACCGCGATGGGATTGCCGAGCTTCTCACCATCGCTTCGCAATCGCGCGCAATGTCGCTCGCATCTTTCGAAGTCACGACTCCACAGGGCCGCTTCGCCAACAACGGGGATGAGCCACTGCAGCGCCCACGCTACGTAGCCGAGTTTGTCGGCAAGTGCGAGCCCCGCTTCGCCTATTCGAATTGCCTCAGCAAGGTTGTCTGTCTCGAGATGATATGCAGCGAGACCCATGTGTGCGGGCACGACTGTCTGAACATCGATGCGATGTTCAGTAGCTTCACCCGCTCCTGAAAGAGTCCACGCTTCCTCGAAATACTCTTTCGCGTGCGCAAGATCGTTACGCCATAGATAGATAAGCCCCGTCCACACAAGAAGACGCGGCAGAAGTGCGCGCTGATTGAGCGAGCGTGCGAGAGCAATTGTTCTTTCGCCTGTCGCGATTCCCTCATCCCACAGACCAAGCCACGATGAGTACTGGATCGACAGCTCTGCAGTCCACAGTGGAAGCAGGGGAGACTGCAGCTTGTCTTCCAGCCGCTGGCACTCGCGAATGTGCTGCAGGACTTCCGGTGCGTTACCCGTTAGTCCTGCGAGAACTCCAAGGCTCCAGTGCGCTGCCCACTCGAGCATTGTCTCGCCGGCTGACTGGGCAAACTGAATCGCCTGTGTGCCATGATCTCGAGCAATCGCTGCAGGTCCTGTCCACGCATACAGCAGGAGCAGCGCACGATGCGCACGAGACAAAAGCGCCTGAATCCCGGATTGTTCAGCTTCACTGAGCGCTTTGTGCGCTTCGGCTTTCGCTGCGTCAATCTTTCCGAGCTCCTGAAGACAGATAGCTCTCGCCAGATAAAGGCGAACTGAGCTCGATCGCGCAGTTATCAATGCCGCAGCTTTGAGTCCGTTGTCGTAATGCGCGAGCGCCTCGTCGAACCGCCCGCTGAAGAAGCAGGCGAGTCCCATCCGGTAATCGATATCCGAAACCGACGAATGTTCTCCGCGCGCTGCTGCAGACTCTCTGGCTTTCTGCCATAGCTCGAGCGCTGAGTCGTATTCGCCCAGTCGTTGTTTCGCGCGCGCAAGGTGGCGAACAATAGTCGCCTTTTCTTCGTCAGTCGCATCCGAAAGACCTGTCTGCTGCAGTGCAGACGTCAGAAACGCGGCTGCCTCTCTGTTCGCGTACGTGGCGAGAGCTTTCCGACCAGCCTCACTCAAATACTTCAGTGCTTTCGGGGCAAGGCTTCCAGACCGCGCGAAATGAAATGCAAGCTCGCCGGCATGTGAGACAGCGCTCGATCCGTAGAAATTTTCCAGCGCGTCCGCGACTTGTCCGTGCAGCAGTCGCGCACGAGCTGCACCAAGCCGAGTGTAGGCAACCTGCTGGAGAACCGGATGCGTGAAGTCGTAAGCTGCTTCGCCCGTCATTGGTATTTCTTCGAACACGTGGTGCGATCCAAGCTCGACAAGAACCGCTACAAGCTCAGTTTCTTCTAACCCGGAGATACTCCGCAGCTGGTCAAAGCTGAGCCGCGCGCCGAATACGGCTGCCGCGTTGGCAATCGCCCGCGCCTTCTCGCTCAAATGATCGATACGTGACGAGACAGCGTCACGGACTGTGGGAGGAAGGTTGAGGGACTCTATGTCCCACCCAGTCCACGCGCCATTGTCCTGCTTCAGCGCTCCCGATTCAACGAGCCACTTGAGCGTCTCGTCGACGAAGAACGCATTACCCTTAGTCCACCCATACAACAATGCGACGAACTGTCGCGACGATCCCGCATCGACAGCAAATCGTCGCTGAACGATCTCGGCGACAGCCTCGTGTGAAAGAGCGCCGAGTCGCATCTGCGATGCCGCGCCAATACTGGAGAGAGACTGCTCGACCGCGCGAACACTCGCACCGGCTTCACGCTCGGCATCATTGTACGATGCGACAATCGCAATCGCGTGCGTTGAGACTTGTCGCGCAACGAAATGGAAAAGCTCCAGCGACGAAGCGTCGGCCCAGTGCAGGTTTTCCAGAACGATCAGAAGCGGCTGCTTTGCAGCAAGCTTTCCCAACAGCTGCGCGAAATTCCATTGCAGTCTTGCCTTGAGCTCGGATGCATCGGTGCTCGCTGCCACGCGATCGCGATCACCTGGGGCTCCCAATGCAGGGAACAGATATGCCAGCTCCCCGAGACCTCCTCGTGTGAGAAGAGTGAGCCTGCCCGCATCCATGTTCCTGAAGAGCGGCACAAATGCGTCCGCAAAGAGAGCGTACGGAATGCCTGTCTCTACAGCGTATGCACGGCCGGCAACAACCTGCCATCCGTTCTGTTGTACAGCTTCGGCCGCAGCCGTTAGAAGGCGTGTCTTTCCAACGCCCCCTTCACCGGAAACAATGAGAGTCGCGCCGGCGCCTTTGGACGCCTTCGCGAGAATTGAATCGATTCGGGCCAGCTCGTCTTTTCTTCCAACGAGCGGCTGATCGATTCCGCTGTAGCTCGCAGGTGCCGAAGACGATTTCAGCGTGTGACGAAAGTTGGAGGTGGAACTACTACTGTGAGGGACCGATGTCCATTTGCACCGACCGATCGAACCCCTGCCCACAAGTCATCGAGCTGCGAGTCGAGAAGCAATGAGGTGCCGCTCGTGACCCGAATCAGCTGCTCATGCGTTGCCGAAGTCGTGCGTCTGACCAGGACCTCGTACGAGGTAGCCCCGTCGACGGGTTTCCACGTCAGCATCCATTTCTGTCCACCCGATTGCTGGTCGCGTCTCGCTGTAACACTGTCAGGAGTAGCAGGCGCCATAGCAATCGATCCGAGTGCAGCGGCATTCAACCGGGCGACGTTTGCGACGTAATTGAAGTTCACGTCCTGCATTCGATCGGTCGGTAGATGCTGCCGTTTGTAATTCTCCAGCCTTTCAGTGAATCGAAGTCCCGGATCGTGAAGAGTTACGAACGGCGAGTGATCTCCTCCTCGCGAAATCCTGTCGAGACGGAAAACCGGCATCACGGCAAATGCGCGATCGTAAAGAGCACCTACGGCCCACGTGTAGCGAGCAAGCTCGCGGCTGGGACTGTTGTCCGGATCTGCGCCAAAAATTCTAACACTCGTCGAATCGACGGTGCTGTCGTCAGCAACAACGTTTCCAATAATGTCATTCGTAACTGCTGCCGCAACCTTGTAATGCGAATCGTGCAGACGCTGCGCCAGATGCGTGGAGCCGAGTAATCCCTGTTCCTCACCAGCGTAGAGTGCGAAGATTATTGTCGCGTTAAATCCCTTTGGCTGGTGCAGAGAAAAAACGCGTGCGAGCTCGACGACTGCCGATGTGCCGGAACCATCGTCGTCTGCGCCCGGTGCGTCGGAAGTGAAGTCAAAGCGGTCAATATTGCAGATGCACGAATCGTAGTGGCCGCCAATTACGACAACACGGCTGGTATCCCGTCCTTTCAACCATGCGAGAACATTTACGATGTTCACTTTCGGCTTGTCGGGATGACGCGTGACCTCGATCATGTCGGGATCGAACTCGACTTTGAGGCAGCCGCCGCACTCGCGGCTGTAGGAAGTCAGTCGGTCGAAGAGAAACCGGCGTGCAGCACCGATACCGCGCGTCCTGCTAACGGTGTCCGACATCGTGTGACGCGTTCCAAAAGAGACAAGAATCGAATCGGTGTCACGAAGTCGCGCCGGAGAGATCTCGCCGAGCAGCGCAGAGACATCGGCATCACGCCTCAAACCCATCGTGACGTCGATTCTTTCAGTGCCTACGGGCAGGGTCTCTGTAGTGGAAACCCTGATACCCGTGGTTCGCGT
The DNA here is from genome assembly GCA_046732835.1 of Gemmatimonadota bacterium. GTDB lineage: Bacteria > Gemmatimonadota > Gemmatimonadetes > Gemmatimonadales > Gemmatimonadaceae > UBA4720. Next base: position 8,909 of record JBKPNY010000040.1, read on the forward strand.
GCAGCTGGCGAATGCGACCAGGAGAAAGCAGCAAAGAAGCTTCAGTCTCATGCTCACCATATGTGGAAGGCTTGGAGAAAATACTAGATTCACCCTGATGACGCCTTCATTGACTTGGCAGTGCGCTGCGTTCGCCGAACTTTCCCCCGCCGATCTCTATGCGGCGATGGAGCTCAGGCAGCGCGTGTTCGTGGTTGAGCAGAACTGCGCATATCTCGATGCGGATGGCACTGACAAAAAGTCGCTACATCTCCTTGGATGGAATGGCAATCCTTCGTATCCGAAGCTCATTGCCTACGCCAGGCTGCTTCCGCCAAAAACAAAGTACGCCGAAGCTTCAATAGGGCGTGTGTGTACTCATCCCGATGTCAGAGGTAGCGGAGCGGGCAAGACGCTGATGGAAGAAGCGATTCGCCTCGTAGAACAATCATGGGGTTCAGAGATTCGCATCGCGGCACAGATGTACCTCGAGCGATTCTATGAAGGGTTCGGATTCCGTCGCGTCACCGATCCATATCTCGAAGACGACATCTGGCACGTGGACATGCGGCGTGGTTGAAGTTGATCTGCTTGCGGACCGATTCGCAGCCGGCTCAACGTTCGAGGAGCTTCTCGCGCGTGCCAAGGACAATTCGGATTTGTGGAACGCGATCTATCGTCGCGCGACGCTCGACGAGGATGCGGTGCGACGAGCGCACACCATTCAGCATCGCTTTCATTTTCTCGTTCTGAACGAAGACTGGTGCGGCGATTCAGTCAACATCCTTCCGTATGTCGCGCGGCTTGCTGAAGCGAGCGATCATCTCGAGATGAGGATCCTGAGCCGCGACAGGAATCCCGATCTGATGAATGCGCATCTAACGGGCGGGAAGTCACGATCGATTCCCGTGGTCATCGTCTACGACAGCGTTTTTCGCGAGCTCGGCTGGTGGGGTCCAAGACCTGGTCCACTGCAGACATGGTTTTTGAATGAGGGGCTCGCGCTTCCAAAGCCCGACCGGTATCCTCTAATCAGAGCGTGGTATGCTCGCGACAAAGGCAGGACAATCGTGTCTGAATTACTCTCGATCATCGAAGGTCTCGATGCCTGATATTCCAGCAAAAATTGAGGAGCTGCTTGCTTATATGGATTCGACGCGCGCCGAGCTGGTGGCGTGCGCGCGGGAGATGAATCCGTCGTTCGCGCAGATTCGGCCTCGCGATGGCGTCTGGTCGGCAGCCGACAATCTTGCGCATCT
>JBKPNY010000041.1:0-1759 GCA_046732835.1 Gemmatimonadota bacterium
AAAGTGATAGACAATTCCGTATCCGATCATGAATAGAAAACTGATGAGGAAGATATAAGTGGGGCCGGCAAAGATCGCCCCGGATTCGCGAACACCGCGCAGATTAGCGATTGCGATCAGAGCAATGAGAAACACGCACCAGAAAACCTTGTGGCTATCAAGCCAGGCGAAACGCGTTCCTTGTGCGGCTGATGTGATCGCAGCAACCCCCGCTGACAAAGACACCGAAACGGTTAGGATGTAATCGACCAACAGTGCCGCTGCCGCGACGAGGCCCGGCGTTACGCCAAGATTCTCTTTGGAGACGATGTACGCGCCGCCGCCTGATGGGTATGCGTGAATGGTCTGGCGATAACTAATCGCGACTATTCCAAGTACGATCGCTATCACGATCGAAATAGGCACGATGTAATGGTAGGAGTAGACCTGGCCAGCCGCAGCCGCCACTGCCAGCACGAGCAAAATTTCCTCGGTCGCGTAGGCAGTTGAAGAGAGTGCATCTGAAGCAAAGACGGCGAGGCCAGTTATCTTTGAGAGCCGTTCGTGGATAGCCTGCTCAGTTCGTTTTGCTCTACCGACGAGTAGACGTTTGATGGATGTTGCCATGAATTATTTGTAGCGCGATTATTAGTTGTGATAGCTGACCACAGCCGTCGTTTAGCTCCGGTTTGAATGATTTGTTTTCCCTCGTTCGTCGATGGTTTCTTCGAGCCAATCGAGGCAGTAACCTGCAAGTATCAGCAATGGAATCGTGACGAAGAGGAAAAACGTGCCGATGCCGCGCAGCCATGGATGTAATTCCACGCCCAGCACCCAGGTTACTGCCGTTAGCCCACTGCCCAGAACGGCGAGCAGAATTCCGCCTACGAAGCAGCAGATGGCCCCGGCCCCTTGCCACGACCACGGCGTAAGCTTGTCTAATTCTCTTGCCACACAGCGAAGTTACGCTGGAGGAAATAAGGATGGAGTAAGCAGTTTATAAAGAGTTCGTAAAGAGGTGAGCAGTGAGCAGTGGGCAGTGGGCGGTAGCAGTGGACAGTGACCAGTGGGCAGTGGACAGTGGGCGGTAGGCAGTGGCGCTGGCCAGTGGTCAGTGGTCAGTGGTCAGTGGGCAGTAAGTGTAAAGCAGTAAGCAAAACTCGGCAGCTAGCGTGGTTCACTCACTGACCACTGACCACTGATCACTGCCCACTGACCACTGATCACTGCCCACTGCCCACTGATCACTGCCCACTGCCCACCGCTCACGCCTCGTCGCCCGGGTCGAAGCGATACCCGATCCATGGTTCGGTGAGGATGTATTTAGGATTGGCAGGATCTGACTCTGTTTTCTTTCTCAGCTGGCGTATAAAAACTCGCAGGTATTCGATCTGTTCCACGTAGTCGCCGCCCCAAACGGCGCCGAGCAAAGTGTGATGCGTAAGCACCCTGCGCGGGTGACGCAGGAAATACACGAGCAGCTCATATTCTTTCGGCGTCAGATGTACTTCCCTGTTTTGCATCGTCACCAGGCGTTCGGCTAGTTGAATACGAAAATCTCCGACCTCGAGGACGCTCTTGCCTTTCTCATCATTTACCGGCCCTCGCCGCAACGCCGCGCGAATGCGCGCCAACAATTCGTCGATGCCGAACGGATTGGTAACGTAATCGTCCGCTCCGGCATCGAGCGCCTCGACCATTTCAGGTTCCTGGCCTTTGACGGACAAAACAATAATCGGGACTTCAGAAAACGCGCGCAGCCGGCGACATAGTTGGAGCC
>JBKPNY010000042.1:0-10105 GCA_046732835.1 Gemmatimonadota bacterium
CGACTGGAAAGCGCACTTCGGGGTGAAGCACGCAATTACAGTGAACTCCGCGACGTCTGGATTGTATGCTGCAGCTGGCGCAGCCGGAGTTGGTCCAGGTGACGAGGTAATCGTCTCGCCGTATACGATGACCGCTTCTTCGGCAGCAGCAATCGTCTATGGAGCAATCCCGGTTTTCGCTGACATCGACGAAGAAACATTCTGCATTACGCCGACGACAATTCGTGAGCGACTGAGCCCCTCGACGAAAGCCATCATCGTCGTGGATCTTCTTGGACATCCCGCCGAGATGGATGAGATCATGGAGATCGCGCGCGAGTACAATCTCATTGTTATTGAGGATGCGGCCCAGGTTCCCGGCGCGATGTACAACGGTCGCCACGCTGGAACGCTCGCGCACATGGGCGTGTTCAGTCTCAACTATCACAAGACGATTCACACGGGTGAGGGCGGGGTTGTCGTAACGAACGACGACAATCTGGCCGATCGTCTCGCCCTGATCCGCAATCATGGCGAGGTTGTCGTCAAGGACAAAGGCACCGAGGATATCATCAACCTCGTCGGCTTCAACTACCGCATGACGGAGATCGAAGCGGCGATTGGAATCGAGCAGCTGAAGAAGCTTCCGTCTCTCCATCCGCCGCGTGTTCGCTGCGCGGATTTTCTCACGGAAAGGCTCAAGAATTTTCCGGGGCTTAAGACCCCAGTCGTTCGAGAGGGAGTTGTGCACGGTTACTATCGTTACGCTCTTCGCTTCGACGAAAAAGTTGTGGGTGTCTGTCGCGACCGTTTCGTCGACGCGTTGAACGCGGAAGGGATCCCGATGGTGAGGGGATACACCGAGCCTTTGTACCTCGAGCCGATGTATCAGAAGCGCATAGCATTCGGTCGCGATGGGTTCCCCTGGACATGGCCTGGTTGGAAAGGCTCAGTCGACTACTCACCCGGCTCATGTCCTGTAGTAGAGCGATTGTATTACAAGGAGCTCATGTGCACCGATGTCTGTCATGCTCAGATGACTGAGGACGATCTTCTCGATGTTGTCGCTGCATTTGAAACGATCTACTCCAATCTTTCCGAGCTCAGATAATTGTCTTCCTTGCCGCCACTGGGGGCCGGTAGGACGATCCTGAGGATTATCCGGATTAGAGACGGGAGAACCACTTTATTTTTTATTGAACCCCACAAAAAACAAAATGGTTTTACGTACCTAATCGACAAGATCCGGGTAATCGTCTTACCGGCCCTCAGTAACGGCATCGGAGAGAGATAGTGAAGATCTCCAGTCTCGATGAACTCCCGAAATTCTCGAAGTGGCCAGCAAGACTGCTGGGCCTCGAACCATGGCAAACCAAAGAAAAATCTGAAACAGAAATCGAAAGAGAATTCGGCAGGGAGAAATGGGGAGTACTCCTTAACAAATTCAGAGAAAATCCGAACTCGAGACTCGAAGACGTAGACAAATGGGCGGCCACTAAAGCCGACAACACACTCGCTTCAGTAGACCAGCACATCGTCGAGATGACGCCGGAGGAATCGCACGAGGCGTACATCGCGTACATCGAGAACGCACTCGTCCCTCGCCTGCCCGCAAGCGCATTGGTAGAGCTCGGCTGCGGATACGGAAGCGTGATTCTTGGCCTCGCGCGAAAGGCTCCGTTTCAGGATCTGCCTTACTTCGCCGCGGACTTCACGTCGACTGGTCCTGAGCTCGCGGGACTGATCGCCAAAGAAGAGGGAATCAAGCTCAACACAGGGAAGGCGAATCTCAAGACAAATCCCGTGACCAGTCTCGACATTCCGAACGGCGCGCTCATATACACAGCGTACGCAGCTCAGTACGTCGAGCCACTCACTGATGACTTCATCGAGGGGATAAAAGCGCTCAAGCCCGACACAGTCGTTCACATCGAGCCCGTATACGAGCACTGCGACCCCTCAACCCTGCTCGGACTCCTCAGGCAACGTTATATTGAGGCTTGCCAATACAATAAGAATCTCTCAACCATTCTTCACCATCACGAGCGGCAGGGGTCGCTCGAGATAATCCAGGAAAGTCGTCCAGGATTTGGTCCGAACCCGCTGCTCGCGGCGTCGGTGATCGCGTGGAAACCGAGGGGTTGAGTCCAATCAGAAAATCTTGCGCTCTGCACTGAAATCGCTGAACCGATATGCGCGGATGGCCGCGCACATTGCAATACAAAAATCCCCGCTGCCGGTCCAGGCGCTTTTCTCGCACACGGAGGAGCATCGCCGCCGCGGCATGGCGAGACTGTACGATCAGGGCGCCGCAATCGATCCGTCGAAAGGGACACTCCTCTTCTGGGTCCCGGGCGGAATGCCGCTCCTGCTTCACGTCGAAGCATCGATCGCCGCTGCAATGAAGCTTCGCGGATACAACGTTCATGCGATCATCTGCAATGCACCATATCGCGGCTGCGCGATTCGCACAGTGCAGGAAGGCGTACCGATCTCGAAGTGGCGCGATGTGTGTCCCACGTGCACACGTAAGACAACTGCAGTTCTCGAAACCATGGGAATACCGTTTTCATACAACGGAGATTTCGTCAGCGAGAAAGAGCGCGAGGAAATCTGGCAGCAGACGGCCGACGTCACGTGGGATTCAGTCGACACTCTCGAATGGGATGGCCTGAACGTCGGAAAGAACGTTCGATCGTCCATCACGAGATATCTGCAGGGCGCTGCCCTCACTGGACATGAAGCGATCATTCACGAGTACGCGTACAGTGGAATTATTGCGGCCGCCGTTGCTGATCGCGCATTCAAGCGGTTCAATCCGTGGCGCGTCTTTATGTCGCACGGCACGTACATCGACTGGGGTCCGGCACTTCATACTGCATTCGATCGCAAGATTCCCGTCACTGGATGGAAAGCTTCGTATCTCTCATGGCATTTCTATCTCCGCCACGTCGAAGATCCATCACGCATCGATTTCAAGAAGCTCAGTCGCCAGTGCTGGCAGGACATCAAGTCGAAAGATCTGACCGCCGAAGAGAATGCGCGGCTCGACAAGTTTCTCGTAGACAGATATCACAACAAGATCAGCTTCGACATGAAGCAGCTGAAGACTTACCGGGCTGATGTGAGCGCATTGAAGGAGAAGTACGCGCCGTCTGACAAACCTGTCTGGGCTGTTCTCGCCCATATCAACTGGGACAGCGTATCGGATTATGCGCCTATGGCATATCCCTCGTTCGACGACTGGATGATCGACACCATCAAGCACGCAATCCAGAACACCGACGTGCAGTGGCTGATCAAGATCCATCCAATCGAAGCGTGGGATAATCCTGCGAGCGGCGTGCAGCGTCTGATCGAAAGAGAATTTCCCAACCTCCCTGATCATGTGCGCGTGATTCCAGCTGAAGAGGATGTGAGCCCCGCGAACATGTTCGAGCTGATGGACGGTGGAGTCACCGTTTATGGAACAGCCGGGCTCGAGCTCGCACTCATGGGAAAACCTGTGATCGTTGCGGGTGAAGCTCACTATGGCGGACTCGGATTCACGCACGAAGGTCTGACGCCAATGCGCTATCGAGACCTGCTTCGCAAGGCGGCAACACTTGGCCCGCTTACTCCGGAACAGCGCGCCGACGTAAGGAAATACGCCTACTCGCACTTCGTCCAGCGACAGGTACCGCTCGAGATAGTTCACGATCCGCGCACGGAATGGTGGGCGCTTCAGTACGAGAAGCGAAATCTTCTTCTCCCCGGCAACGATCCCTTCATTCAGTTCGTCTGTGACCGGCTTGTTGACGGGCGCGACTTCAACATGCCGGAGCACCTCGTCACGCTGTCTGAGCGAGAGGTCGGAGCGGCGTGACCTCCGCGGCCGCACCGGCCGGAGTTACCCGGCTGGTTGGATTCGACAGTACAGGTGAGCCTTTTATCAGTGGCGACAGGGTTCTACGAGGTATCTATCCCGGCTGCGCGGATCTCGTAAGAAGAGTTCTATCGATCTGCGAGCAGAACGATCTTTTCTCGCACGGCATAGTTGCTACTCGCGCGCTCGCCGAAGACCCGCATCCTGAGCTCGGTTACGAACTGATTCTCGAGCACGAGCGCATTCCGTTCGTGTCGTATCCGCACGAATGGTCGGCATCGATGTTCAAGGAAGCAGCCCTTCTTCACAACGCACTGTACGAAAGGCTCGAAGAGCACGGCCTTACTCTGAAAGACTGGCATCCTCTCAACATCCTTTTCTCCGGAACCAAGCCGGTCTTCGTCGACTTCACATCGATTATTCCCACCGACAGGCTGCCGTCGCAATCGCATCTCAAGCCGGCGCACACTCCGCCCATGTTTCGGAATCGGTGGGATGCCACGTCGAAAGCAGTTTATGAGATGTACCGCGTGATGTTCGAGCCGTACTTCGGGCTGCCCCTCGCGATGATGGACCTGGGACATCATGCAAAAGCGCGAAAGCGCATTTACGAAACCACGCTCAACACCGCCGACGACATCATCACTCGTCGCGAAGTCTTTGACCATTCGCTGCTTCATCGCGTTCAATACGAGCTGGAAGAGCGAATGCTTCGATTCGCGCTAAACGAGCGTGGTGTACGAAAACCAAAGTTCTTCACGCGCGTGCGGCACTCAGTCGCGCAGAAAAAGGCTGCGCTCAAGGGAAGTGCATACTCGTCGTATTACGAAGACAAGAACGAAGCGTTTGCAGCCAGTCCAGGTGCGGAGTGGACTAACAAGCAGAGGGGTGTTCATCACGCGCTGACGACGATGCGGCCTGCAACTGTTCTCGATCTTGGGAGCAATACAGGCTGGTTCTCGATGCTCGCCGCCAAGCTCGGAAGCAAAGTTGTGGCAGTCGATCTCGATGAGGCGTCAATCGACCGTCTGTTCGCCGACGCACGCCGCGAGAATGCGGACATTCTGCCACTGGTGTCGAATCTCGTGCGACCGCTGCCGCCACTTTCGGCAAAGGTATTTCCGGATGAGCCATCGTTATCGCGAATTGGAGACGGAGCGCCAGTCATCTCCGTTCCCAACGATCGCCTTCGCTGTGAGATGGTCATGGCGCTCGCGATCGTACACCACCTCGCCCTCGGCCAGTCCCATCCCTTCGATGAGATCGCGAGGATACTCGGCGGACTTGCTACGAAGTATCTTTGCGTCGAGTTCGTCGACCTGAACGATCAGATGATCACCAGCGACCGGGGATTTTTCCCGGCGTACAATGCCTCGCCTGAGTCGTTCACGTGGTACTCGAAGGAGAACTTCGTCAGCGCACTGCGCTTTCAGTTCGATAAAATCGAGGAGATCCCGTCTCATCCCGAGACGAGAACGCTTCTCCTCTGCACACGCTCGTAGAGAACCGAATGTCCGATTACCAGAAGGTCGAAGAATTCCTGCGCAATGAAGTTGCCGCGATCACCGGCCAGCCTGTCGATGCAATCACAGGCTCGACAGTTCTTGTCGGCAACGGTCGTGTTGTCGACTCAGCCGATCTTGTGATGCTTTTGATTGCGGTCGAGGAATTCGCGAAGGATTCTCTTGGCGCGACATTCGACTGGACGAGTGACAGCGCGATGTCAGAAGCCCGAAGTGTTCTGCGCAGCGTCGGCAGCCTGTCGAAGCATCTGTCGGAGCTTTCGAGAGACTGATCTTGGATACCGTCATCGTAACCGGAGCGTCGCGCGGACTTGGCCGATACTGCGCCGAGCATCTCGTTGCGAAGGGTTATCGAGTTGTTGGACTCGGTCGCACCGTCGACCGGAATGCCGGTTTCGAGATGCGTGAGCTCGACGTTGCGGATTCCGCGGCGGTCCGGTCGGTTCTGCGAGATTGTCGTCGCGACCCGAGCGTGTATGCTCTGATCAACGCAGCGGGAATTGCGTCGATGAATCTTGTCGTGACAACTCCCGCTGAGACGGTGCGCCGAATTATCGAAACGAATCTGCTGGGTACGATCTACTGCTCACAGCAGATTGCGCCGGCGCTGATAAAGCGCGGATCCGGCCGCATCATCAACTTCTCGACCCTGGGTGTTCCGCTCGCGATCAAAGGTGAAGCGATCTACATCGCATCGAAAGCCGGAGTAGAAGGATTCACCCGCGTCTTTGCGCGCGAGCTTGCTCCCCACGGAGTTACGGTCAACGCGATCGCGCCCGGGCCAATTGAAACAGCGCTCATTGCGAAGGTGCCGAAGGACAAGGTCGATGCTGTCGTTGCGCAGCAGATCATTCCGCGGCAGGGTACGCCGGACGATGTCTGGAACATTGTCACGATGCTTTTGTCGCCTGAGAGCTCGATGATAAGCGGGGCTGTGCTGAATGTTGGTGGGGCGTAAGTGATGCTGTCAGCCCACTACGTTTACCGCCTTGCTGGTTGCTGGCCGCGGGTAGCTCTCGCGGACAGCTGAAGGCTGATCGCAGGCAGCTATGCGTATTCTTGAAGAACTGAGAAAACGAAACGAAGGAAATGATCAGCCCTTCCTTATCGGGTCGAAGGGAACCCTCGCATTCAATCAGATTGATGAGCAGCACGCCATCGATCTCAGTGAAATAAAGAAGGGTGATGTTGTTGCAATGGTTGGCGACTTCGACGGACCAACGATAGCAGCAATGCTCGAGCTTCTGGACCGCGGCGTAGTGTTGATGCCGCTAACGGAAGGAACCAAAGCCGATCACGACTATTTCTTCGAGAGCGGCAGGGCGGAGTGGTTAATAAAAGACAATCGCCTCGAACGGTTGGCCCCCCGAGGGGAAGATCATCCGCTAATCGAAGAAGTGCGTCACCGCGATCATCCCGGAATCATCTTTTTTTCGTCAGGAACAACCGGCCGGCCAAAGGCAATCCTGCATGACTTCAACAACTTCCTCGAGCGCTATGCGGTTCCGCGTCCGCCTCTTCGCGCGCTGAATTTTCTCCTTTTCGATCACGCGGGCGGCATCAATACAATGCTGCACACGCTCTTCAATCGGGGAGTCGTGATTGTTCCGTCGGAGCGAACGCCCGAGATGCTTGCCGCGAACATGGTCGAGCATCGCGTGGAGCTGCTGCCCACAACGCCGACATTCTTGAGAATGATGCTGCTCTCCGGCGTGTTCGATAACATGAAGTTTCCCGATCTGCGTGTCATCACTTACGGTACCGAGCGCATGGATCAGGGAACGCTCGATCGCTTGTGCGCAAGACTTCCAGAAGTCGACTTCCGCCAGACCTACGGTCTTTCCGAGCTTGGCGTGTTTCAGGTGAAGTCAAAAGCGCGGGACAGCCTCTGGATGCAGATCGGCGGGAAGGGAATTGAGACAAAAGTCGTCGACGATGTCCTTCACATCAGATCAGCGAACCGGATGATTGGCTATATGAATGCGCCATCGCCGTTCGTCGATGGATGGTATGACACAGGCGACATCGTCGAGCAGGAAGGTGACTATATAAAGGTTGTGGGACGGGCCAAGGAGGTTCTTAACGTCGGCGGTCTCAAGATCCTGCCCGGCGAAGTCGAGCGCGTTGCGCTGCTGCATCCTGACGTCCTTCGAGCGAAAGTTGTTGGCGTGCCCAATCCGATCACCGGACAGCACATCGAGGTCACGGTTCAGCCAAAAGATGGCGCCGCGTTGGACCGGAGAACGATGATGTCACATTTTCGTTCGCATCTTGTGAAGCAGCTTGCGCCGGCGAAAGTCACAATCGGCGAGGTGCGGCTGAGTCATCGCTTCAAGCAGAAATGATAGCGCGCGCGATTGAGCAGCTGGTCATATCCATGGGATCAGGTCCGGTGTTCGTACACTCGGACCCTTTTCGTGCTGCCCGGCTTGTAAAGCCCGTTCGTGACCGTACTGCTTATCTCGATTCGCACATCGACATGATCTGCCACGCCGGCTGCGAGCGGGCGCTCTGGGTTCCAACGTTCAATTACGACTTTCCAAAGACCGGAATATTCGATGTCACGTCAAGCGAGTCGCAGCTCGGTCCAGTTCCGGAAAGATTCAGAACCAGTGTCTCGACGTGGCGCACGGCGATCCCGATCTTCTCAATCGCCGGAATTGGTTACGATCCTCAGCCGCGATGGGGTCCTGGAACAGATCCCTTCGGCAAAGGCTCGATTTTCGATGAGCTCGTGAGCAAGGACGGCGTGGTGCTCTACTATGGCGATACGTTTCACTACAACACACTCGTCCATTACTCTGAACGCCATGCGGGTGGTCCGGTTTATCGATACGACAAATTGTTTCCCGGTCGTGTTATCATGGCTGACGGCTCGAGTGTCGAAGGCTCACTCGACTATCACGTTCGCCCAATGAACATGGGTCTCGACTACGACTGGCTTCGTCTGAAAACTGAAGCTCTTCACGCCGGCGTGCTGCGTCAGCTGGACAATTATCCGGAGATTCTTGCAGCCTCTGCACGAGGCTTGAACGATCTGTGGGCATCGAATCTCGACAAAGATCCTTTCTCGCTTCTCGACAACACTTCACGCAGCTGGGCGGAGCCAAAAGTGAACGCGCTTGGACGGCGTTTCGTACTCTCTGATTTCGAGGAAGCTGCGTGACGCAGACAATCGGCGCGGAAATGCATTCTTGGGCGAGAGATCTTTTCCCAATCTGCCGCTCGCTTACAGGAAACGGTGTGCGCGAAACGCTCTCATATCTCTCGCGCATCATTCCCTCGATGACCGTTCACGAGGTTCCGTCCGGGACGCAGGCATTTGACTGGACAGTTCCAAACGAGTGGAACATTCGCGGGGCGTTCATCGAAGATGAGAACGGCAATCGGATTATCGACTTTGCGCGCAACAATCTTCATGTCGTCGGCTACTCGACTCCCGTCGACCAGTGGATGACGCTCGCTGAGCTGCAGCCGCATCTGCATTCACTGCCGGATCAGCCGGGTGCGATTCCGTACGTCACATCGTACTACGTCGAGCGCTGGGGATTCTGTCTCGCACACGCTCAGCGGGAGTCTCTTGCAGAAGGCAAGTATCGTGTCGTAATCGACAGCACGCTCGCGCCCGGATCGCTTACCTACGGTGAAGTTCTGATTCCGGGAAAGGAAGAGAAGGAAATCTTTCTTTCGACATATATCTGTCATCCGTCGATGGCGAACAACGAGCTTTCGGGTCCGGTTGTTACGACTGCGTTGTCACGATGGATTACCGCAAGCAAAGATCGACGCTTCAGTTACCGGATTGTTTTCATTCCTGAGACCATCGGCTCGATTGTGTATATCAGCCGACATCTCGAGGAGCTCAAGCGGAAAATCATCGCAGGCTTTGTAGTCACGTGCGTTGGTGATGATCGAGCATATTCACTCCTGAGATCGAGAGACGGTAACACGCTCGCTGACCGCGCGGCAAAGCTCACGCTCAGAAAGCACGCTCCTGATCATGTAGAGTATTCATATCTCGACCGCGGGAGTGATGAGCGCCAGTACTGCAGCCCCGGCGTCGATCTTCCTGTCGCGTCGATAATGCGAACGAGATACAACAGTTATCCCGAGTATCACACGTCGCTCGACGATTTAACGCTTGTGACTCCGACGGGTCTCGAGGGAGCATTCGACGCCTACAAAAAAACAATCGAGCTGATCGAAGCCAACTTCACGTTCAACGCGACGACACCATGTGAGCCGCAGCTCGGAAAGCGAGGATTGTATCCCACCCTCAGCACCCGCGGCGCGGGATACTCGGTTCGTTCGATGACGAATGTTCTCGCCTATGCAGACGGTACGCGCGACCTCGTAGATCTGGCGGAAAACATTGGAATCACTGGCGACGAAGCAATCGAGATCTCACAGAAACTGGTTGCCGCAGGGCTTCTGACAGCGTGAGCCGGCCACTTCCGCGCTGGGTGACGGAAGTCGCCCGCGGTGTCGAGCCGCTGTGGATTGGCGCGACTGCAGCTCTCTTCATCGTCTGGGGATACGAGCTCATCCCCGCTGCGATCCGGATGCTCGGCCATTCCGGCCAGACGGAGACAATCGAATGGGGAGTGTACATGTCGCTCCTCGTCGGATTTCCGGTTGTCTGCATCGTCATCGGCCTCGCGTTGCGTCGTGTCTTCAAAGGCCAGGCTGCGACGGTCGTAAAGGCGTCTGCAATTGTTCTCGCATTTCTGCTCGGCAT
>JBKPNY010000043.1:0-15193 GCA_046732835.1 Gemmatimonadota bacterium
TACTCCACATGGTGGAAATGGCCAAGCTGGCTTCCCTGCTTTATTGCAGAAGCGATGTATTCCTCCGCTTCAGCTTTCTTTCCCTCGAGTACCAGGAAGATCGCCATCACGCCCGTGAAATCGGAATCGTCGCGATGCACCGGGTCCACTGCGTCCAGAACGGCACGACCTTCACCGGTCCTTCCAAGATGATGCAGCGCGAGCGCGTGATAACCTTCGACTGTCGGTGACATCGAGCCTCTCGGCACCATTTTGAGCAACTCGATCGACCTCTCGTAGTTTCCGCGGCAGTACTCGACCGCTGCGAATCGCCAGCGCGCATTGATCAATGATGGATCGATCTCGAGCATGCGTTGATAGATGCTCGCCGCCTCATCGACCTTGCCGATGTGCCAGAGCACTCTCCCCAGCTCGTTCATTGCATCGAGGAGATTTGGATCGATTGCAAGCGCGCGCCTGAGTTCTGCAATTGTCTGCTCATGCGGAAATCTCCGCTCTCGCGTCCAGAGAAGATTTCCCTTCGAGACATAGATGCGCGCCAGGTTGGGATCGAGAGCCCGCGCCTTCTCGATCGCCGCAAACGCTTTCTCCTCCCACTCCTCGTCAGGATCATACGAGAAGAACTGCTCGATGTACGCACCAGCAAGTGCTGCATGCGCCAGCGCGAACCTCGGATCCAGCTCCGTCGCACGCTCCAGCATTTCGATCGCTCTGAGGTTCCCCCTTGTCGTTCGCTTGTCGAACGTGTGCACGCCCCGGAGATATGCGTCATATGCCTGAAGATTGAGTGATGTCTGCGCACGACTCTCACTCACTTGATCCTCAGCCATCGCAGCTCCGGAAACAGCGAGCTCCAGCTCGGAATAGAAACTTTCCATCGTCGGAAAACGATGTTCCGGCATCTTTGCCAGCGCACGCATGACAATCATCTCCAGTCGGCCTGGAACATCCCGTCTTTTTGTCGACAGCACAGGTACTGCCTGCGCGACGTGCTGCAGCACAATCGCCTGCGCAGTAGGCCCGCCGAATGGAGGTGAGCCCGCGAGCATCTCGTACACGACGCATCCTGTCGAGTAGATGTCGGATCTCGCGTCGGCTTCGCCGTTGATTGTCTCGGGACTCATGTAAGCCGGAGTTCCAACGATCATTCCCGTCGCGGTCAACCGTGCGTCGGGATTGTCCATCGCCATCGCAATTCCGAAATCCATGACCACCGCGTGTCCGCCCGTGAGCATGATGTTGGCTGGCTTCACATCGCGATGCAGGATTCCGCGCTCGTGCGCATACTTGAGCGCACTCACGACTTCAGTCGCAATCTTGAGCGTGTCGGCAATCGGCAGACTGCCTTCGCGCGCAATGCGCTGCGCGAGAGTCTCACCTTCGAGACAAGGAGTGACATAAAAGAGGTTTCCATCCGCTTCGCCCGAATCGATGAGCGTAACGATGTGCGGATGCTGCAGCCGCGCCGCAATCGCAATCTCGCGCACAAACCTCTCTCTGCTGATCACGGCCGAGATTTCCGGACGCATGACTTTGAGAGCTACGTGACGATCGTGTTTCTTGTCGATCGCACGATACACGATCGCCATTCCACCCTGACCAAGCTCGCTTTCCACGATGTAGCGATCGCCGAACATTGAGGTCATGCGGGAATGAAACCGCACCCAGCATTCTGCGCTTCTGCAGCTCCAAAGATTCCTGAGGGAACAAGGAAAGCACCTGCGACGAGATTCGATCGAAGCTCTGCATGCACGTCTTCGGGCTTTGCATTCACAGCTTTCGCCAGACGATTAGCCAAGTGGCCAAGTGCGAAGTCGCATACGATGACGATTGCGCCACGCTTCTGAAGATCTTCGATGCTTCCGTAACCAATCGCAATTTTGTCTGCCGCGACTCGCAAGTCGACGTTTCTTTTCGTTGGTGCATTCGTATCCGGATCATTCACTTTCAGGTCTTCGCCGATCGGATACTTCGCCCACATGCTGTCAGCGAGTCCACCGGCAGTCGATCGTGTGCGAAGATTGAGCACAGCGCAACAGCGTCCGGCCGAGCGTCCGTAGGCTGTGTCGATGTTGTCGTACCATCGTCTGGCGAGATCGAAAACGACCCCCGGACTTGGAGCATCGAACACTGCGCGGCGCTTTGCTTTCTTCACAGTGTCGAGCCACGACAAATCCCATTTGGGATCTGACTGAAGTTCAGCAGGTCCGAGCGCTGCTACGGCTCCCATTCCTGCGGCCTGGACAATGAACGAACGACGTGAATGCTCCATTAATGCAGTCCTGAGGATAGTTATTGGTAGCGGTCAGTCAGTTGATATTGCGCAATTCATCAAAAAGCTCCTCATTGCGTTGCGCCACTCGCCGCCCACTGCGCCAGAATCTTTCGATCATTGTCACTGAGCTTTGCATCAGGATGCAATGTCACGTAATGCCATAGCGGCATTTTGTGACTTGCATTCACTCGCAAAATGTTCTGCCTGATTGCCTGCTGATAGAGTGGTGGCAGACTCTGCCAGTCTGAGAAGTTGACGAACTTTCTCGCGCGATCTACATCGCCGACGACTTTCCATGACATCGGGGCGATGTACGCCCAGATCGGCCAGCGCGATTCAGTCGAATGACAATCGTAGCATGCGCGGCGAAGTATCCATTGCACCTCTCGTGGTGCCTGCGGATCACCGGTGCCGAGTCGATTGGCTCGATGAACGGGAATGAATTGAATGCCGATGAAGGCGACGAGCAGAATCGAGCCGGCAATCTTAAGTGGTCGCTTCAGGGCATCCTCCCAGGGGCTAATTCGACCGCCCCTACTATAGATAAGGGGCCTCAAGTCGGCTATTGACATCCGTTTGGATATGCTGAAATTTCAACCTGTTGAAATTTCAACACAGTCTAATCCCCACGTCGATGCCGAAAATAGCCGCTCTTCTCATGGTCATCTGCGCGTTCGTTCCCACAAAAACGAAAGCACAGATGGTCGCGCTCACTCACGCCAACGTCGTCGACGTGCAGACCGGCGCGATCAGGTCGAACCAGACAATCATCATCACGAACAAAACGATTCGATCGATCGGCGGACCTTCCACGGTAACTCCAAAATCCGCGAGCATCACAGACGTCAAAGGCGGCTACGTCATCCCCGGCCTCTGGGACATGCACGCCCACCTCGGCGCAACAGGACGATCGTCGCTCGCGCTCTACATCGCGAATGGTGTGACTGGCGTGCGTGACATGGGCAGCGTTCGAGGTCATGTACGTCCGTGGAAAGACAGCGTCGAGAAAGGAACGCTTCTCGGTCCGCGCATGCTGCTGGCTGGTCCGATCATCGAGAGAACTTCGTGGCTCGAAACTGTTCGGAGCTGGGCAAAGCAAAGCGGCGACGTGGGATTGATCGAAGACCTCGCTGGTCGCATTCCAGTCAACACACCTGCAACTGCGCGCAAAGCCGTCGATTCAGTCATCGCACTCGGTGCGGACTTCGTGAAGATCCGAAACGATCCAAACCCTGTCGCGATGTTCGCACTGCTGCATCACGCGCGGGAGAAAAACATTCCGGTTGCTGGTCACTGGCCCGGAGGGATCTCGCCCTTTGAAGCAAGCGATTCGGGTTTCCGCAGTCTCGAGCACGGCGCTCTCTCAGTCGCGAATGGCCAGCTTGGTCCGACACTCGAAAGATTATCTGCCGATGAGCGTCGCAGTCTTTTCGCGAAGTTCGTGAAGAATCGCACTGCATTCACTCCGACGATTGTTTCGCTGAAAGGATTTCGCCTCACGCCTGATAGCATGATTGCGAAAGTTCTGAGTGACACCGCGGGTACGATCGATCGGCGCATTCGCTACATCGATCACGGACTTGTCAGCGGATGGAAAGCAGACTTCGCTCTCAAGGCGCAGGAAACTCCGCCGCTCGACTGGGTTGCATTCAACAGGAGCTGGAATCGTGACCTGCGCGAGATGTCAGACGCCGGTGTTCTGCTTCTCGCAGGCACTGATGCAGGAAGTCCGCTGGTCTTCACCGGTTTCGCACTTGCTGAAGAGCTTGTCGCGATGGTAAAAGACGCGGGTCTCACCCCCTTGCAAGCGCTCCAGACCTCGACACTCAATGTCGCCACGTGGATGAATGATGAGAAATCATTCGGAACAGTCGCCGCCGGCAAGCGCGCGGATCTCGTCGTGCTCGGTGGCAATCCGTTGGCCGACATTACGAACGTCAGTCGTGTACGGTTCGTGGTTCGAGATGGCCGGGTGCTTGACCGTGCCCGGCTCGATGGGCTGCTCGATGAGGTTGCAGCCGCAGCCCGCACGTCGAAGCCGCATGAGATAGTACTCGATACGACTTATGCTGGAACCGTAGAGCGCGCATTCGGATTCAACGATGGCCAGCAGTGGACAAAGGCGATTCCGCTTTTCCAGAAAGCGCTCGCGACAAATCCGTACGTTGGCGATCAATGGTACGCGCTTGGTCGTGCATACTACAACAGTGGGAATCTCAGGAGCTCGATCGCCCCATTTGAGCGCGCATTCCAGCTCGGCGGAGTTCGCGGCTACAACGCTGCATTCAACATTGCTCGCGCTTTTGCTCATGAGTCGATGAAGGACAGCGCTCTCACCTGGCTCGAGAAATCCCTGGCAACCGGCTATCGAAGTCGCCAGGTACTTCGAGATGAGCCCGAATTCGAGAAGTATCGCGGCGATGCGCGGTTCAAGCAGCTCACCGATTCAATGGATGTATCGAAGCTTTCGAAGTCGGAGGGACGAAGGCACGACCTGGAATTCATGATCGCCGAAGTGAAGCGAATGCATCGCGACCCCGACAACAGGATTCATTTCACGGAATTCGAGAAGATCGTGCATGAGGTCATTCCGCGCGCCGGTGATATGACGGACAATCAGTTCGCCGTCTCCATCCAAAGATCTCTTGCCACACTCGGCAGCGGTCATTCGGGCACCACGCCTGAGTCGATCCCAACCTGGAGCGACAAGGCAGTTCCGCTTCAGTTTTTTGATTTCACCGATGGACTTCGCATTGTTGCGGCAGATTCGGCGTACGCCGATCTCGTCGGTGCATTGGTGACGAGAATTGGGAATTTTGACATCCCGCGAGTAAGAGCTGCGATCGATTCAATCAGCAGCAAGGATCACCCAATGGAGCACGCGTCTTTCACTCGCTGGCTCCGGTATCCTCAGGTCTTGAACGGTCTTGGTCTTTTGCCGAGTGGTGATACGCTGGTGATGTCAGTGAATGGTGATCGCGTTGTACGCATTCCGATTCGACCGACTGGAAATGACTATGGCCGATTCATCGGAAAGCCTTCCTGGATTCAAGCAGTTTCTGGCCCACTTTACCTGAAGGACAGAGACAAGGCGTACTGGTACACGTTTCTTCCGAATAAGACTCTTTACTTCCAGTTCAACAGCGTTCGCAACAGTGGCAGTGAGCCGCTCGACATCTTCATACAGCGCATGTTCGAATCCCTCGACTCAGCCAAAGCTGAGAAGATGATCGTCGACATGCGCTGGAATTACGGCGGGAACACTGCACTGCTTACTCCATTACTTCGTGCTGTCATGGGTAGGCCACAGCTCGTAAGGCGTGGAAATCTTTTCGTCATCATCGGCCGTATCACCAATTCGGCAGCGCAGAACGCAGTGACCTTACTCGAGCGTTACACGAATCCGATCACGGTTGGTGAAATCACTGCATCGAGCCCGAACTTTACTGGCGAGGACAATTTCATAACGCTGCCGTATTCGAAGATCGCAGTCGGCATTTCAGATCTTTACTGGCAGACCTCCTGGCCGCAGGACGAGCGCATCTGGACTGCGCCTCTTATATATGCCCCGCCAACGTGGGAGCTATACAAAGCTGGTCGCGATCCAGCCATGGAGGCCATCGCGCAATTCACCGGTCGATGATCTCGAGTGAGCTCATCCGCTTTATGCCCGGCCATGGAATCGATTCACCTTTGATCTGCCGCCACAGAATTCTGTTGAACAGATCCTCATCGGCAATGTCCTCCTTGCCAAGCGCAAGCTTCTTCGACGCTTCGGCAAGCGCACCACGTTTTGGGTTCATCTGATCGAGCGGCACGTCAGGCACAAGTGCGACATACGGCCGGGTGTCCGGCTTTGCCGCCCAGATATCACGAAGCGGTCTCCCGTAGTGATCGAAGCTCGACATCGTGCCGAGCTTGAGGATCTCCTCCATTGTTGCAATCACATCGCTCGTATTCACAAAGCGATGAACCACGCCACCCTCTGCCCACGGCGATATCACCAGCAGTACGGACCGATGCGAATCGACATGATCCGATCCATTCTGCGCATCATCCTCCAGCACAAACATGGCAGTGCTCGCCCAGAATCGCGTCTTCGATAACGCCTCGACTATTCTGCCGAGTGCGAGGTCGTTGTCCGCGAGGTAGGCGTACGGCGTTGGCCATCCGCCGCTCGCTCCACTCGTGTGATCATTCGGCAGGCGCATGATCTCGAGCTGAGGCATCCTTCCTTCGCGCTCGAACTCCTTCAGCTCGTCGATCCACACATCAGCACGAACCTGATCTTTTACCTGGAGGCTGTATCCAGGGAATTTCCGGTTCGTACGCTCGACCAGGTTCGGCTTGTTCGCTTCATAGACCGGTGCCTTCGTTCCTTCCTTGT
Organism: Gemmatimonadota bacterium; assembly: GCA_046732835.1. GTDB lineage: Bacteria > Gemmatimonadota > Gemmatimonadetes > Gemmatimonadales > Gemmatimonadaceae > UBA4720. The sequence continues at coordinate 6,663 of JBKPNY010000043.1, forward strand.
CGAAGTCGAGCGGATCGACGAACTCGCCATAATTTCGATACGTGATTCCCGCTTTAGCTGCGAGATCCCATAGATACCCGGAACCGGGAGATGCAACGTCATCATCCGGAACCTTGTCGCGATTGGTTCCCTCGTAGTCGTACGTGCGCCCGCCATCACCGTAATTGAGCGGAACCGTTTTCTCCACATAGTCGGACGCATATGCTGCAGTCGACCAGTTGTGTCCATCCGCGCTTACCTCTGAATTCACGAAGAACCTGTCGAAAATTCCGAAACGCTCGGCCAGCGCGTGATGATTCGGCGTGTTGCCTCTCGGAAAGAAAAGGAGCGACGTATCACCGTCAGCCTGCTTCAGATCGCCGAGTATCTGGTCGTACGTGCGATTTTCCTTGATGACGTAGATCACGTGCTCGATTGGCGGATAGCTTGCCGCGTTCTTCGGCTGATCCCATCCATTTGCACGAGCAACGCGCGTGGTGAGCTGCGCCAGATCGGACGGGCTCTGGGGGAGCGCGATCATCGACAGCGTTCCCGATATCTGGCCAAGCGTGTAGTTTCGCGCCGGGCCACGTCCTCTGATTGGTGTTGGTCCATTGGGATTCGCAGCGGTCCCTTTCCCTTTTGCGTTCGCGACAAAGAGTGAATCGCGCGTGACATACAAACCAGCAGGATACCATTCTACGGGAAGCCGGCCCGCAAGCTTATTGCTCGTGAGATCGAACACCGCGACAGCGTTATTATCGGCTTCCGCGACATACAATCTCGATTCGTCCGGCGAAAGTGCGAGCGCATTCGGCGTACTCCCTTCGCTCGGCCCCGATGGCGACGGATCTGCGAGCTGTGCGATTGTCTGTTTCAGCTTTGTATCTACAACTGCAATTCGATCGACAGTAGCCTCAGCCGCGTACAGCCGTGAACCGTCGCGATTCAGAAGCAATGCAGACGGATGCCGGCCGACATTGATTCGTCCAGCGGATGTAAGTGCACCGTTCGATGAAGTAAAAACTGAAACTGTAGTTCCGCCCCATGACGAGACGTAGACAGTTCCATCAGGTGCGACGACAACTGCGTACGGATATCGCTCAGTCCCAAGGCGTTGAGTGACTTTGCCACTCGCCACATCGACGACAGCAAGCGAATCCCCGAGATTCTCCGCAGCGTAAAGGAATTTTCCATCGCGTGATACTGCAATGCCGGCGGGATATCGTTTCCCCGAGCTGGTTCGCTGTCTTTTTCGCGCGAGCATGATCGTGTCGGCAATGACTGCATTCGCTGCATTCCAATCGTAAACGTAAATCGCATCGTCATCGCCACCCGACGCGTAAAGCCGCTTGCCGTCAGGACTGAACGCGACACCAATGAACGCTGCTCTCTGTCTCAGGAATTGCTTGACTGCACCCGTTCCCCGATCGATGACTTGAACTCCATTGTCGCGATACCCGCTCAGCAGCGCGACGAAATACTTTCCATCAGGCGACGGGACGAGTGACAGCGGCAACGGACCGATGGCGGCTGATTTCCCCGCAGGGTCCAATCGCGCTCCAGTCGGAAGACGAGCTTCTTCTGATTTGTTCCTGATGTCGCTCGTTTGGGTCGAAGTGCATGCTGCACATGCAGCGAGCGCAAGAATAGATACCGGGATGCGTGGGGGCATGACCAAAGTATATTTCGCCCTGAATGACCCACAAGATCGTCCAGCGCGGAAAGAATTACCTCGTACGCTCCAGTCGCTACGCCCCGCTGTTATTCGTCAACAAGCGCATCTACGACGCGATGGAGCTCGTCATCCGCTCCACGCTCGGCAAAGTTCAAGGCGTTCGGGCCGTTTACCTATGCCATAGTCTCGCGCAGGGAGAATGCTATCCCGGCCTGTCCGACTTCGATCTCGCGGTTGTGTTCGACGATCCGGACCCAGTCAGCTTTTACAATCGATTCCGGAAACTATGGCGAAGGCTCAAGCGCGCGATTCCAATCTCCGACCTCTCACTCATGACAGTGAGAGAGTTCGAGGAATGGCAGAACATTGGCGGCGGCTGGGACCCGCTCGACGAAGTGCGGCATTGGAAGCTTCTTACAGGCACCGAGCTTCGTCACGCTGATTCAAATCTCGACAGCGATCACGCCACAATAGATCGCATGCAATGGGCACTCGGCCACTTCCAGAACTTGATCGGCATTGCGATCAAGGAGGAGCCAAGGTCTCCGTTGATGGCGATCGTTGCGCGGCGACAGCTGCATAAGTGCTTCTGGAATTCCGTCCTGGCTACTGACCCGAAATATCTGGCAATCGCTGGACATCGCCAGCGCGTGCGCGCATGGATCGCAGATCATGGCTCGCTGCCCGCCGTGACAGGCATCCAGAACATGTACCAAACGCGCTTCACCGCTGGCGCCGTCACGACACTGCGCTTCGATGTCACAGCGCTGGCGTGGAGCATTCTCAATCGGGAGCTTGCAAAGATCCCGCTGGTCTCGCATACGCTTCCGGTTCCCTCAACAACAGGTGCACCGATCGCGATCTCAAATGCAGAAGAGGTCCAAGAGCGAATGTGCGCATACCGCGACAGCCTTCTCGAAATGATCGAGAGCTCCGTCGAAAGCATCATGCTGAGCTCCATCGGGACCGTCCGTGGTTACGCCCTGTATATAGTATTGCGTGACGGGCTTTCATCCGCCGAGCTGGCTCAAGTGCTTCGCGACATTCGCGCAGTCCATCGAGTGTTCGACGATCCATGGTTCAACGAGCACTTCCCTGCGGGAATTCCCATCATTTGCTCGCGGACGATGTTTCGTGCCCGGCTGCACACTGCGCGCTCGAGCCTGCATTACTTCCACTTCATGAGGCGCGTTCTTCACGGGACCGATCTCTATGCGGAGGCTTCGACAGACAATACCGATACGCATGTCGATGACTGGCGTCGCGAGCGACTGACGTACTCGCTCAGCATTCATCAGATCTATCTCGCGCGGCTCAAGGCTGCGCTTCACGACTACGTAAGCTTCTACTATCCGCGCATGGCACTCCAGCAGGAAACGGATTCTGCGCCGGCGACAGCCGAGCAGGCCGTGAAGGAGTATGCGAGTCGTTTCGACGACGTGCCTCTTCGAATGCTGGAAGAGTATCGGGGCAAGGATCTGGATATCCTCCTGAGAACAATGCCGCTCGATACGTTCACTCGAGCGTGGCCAATGTTGAGCAAAGGCCTCGTATGACGACGTTCATCGACTTTCGCTACACCCGCACTCTTGCTGCAGCGCTCTTCACAGGACAGGAGAGAGAAGAGAGCGACATCATCTTCGATTTGTCGAAAGATGATTTTATCGCCGTTGCGATACCCGGCGGCGTCACGGGTGAAGTGGCAAATTTCGGAAACGTGATTTCGCTCTACGTCGATACGTTGGGCAGAGTCAGTATCAGAGATGCCGCAGCCAATACTATAGTAGAGGCGGTAGCCGCTGTTGATCGTGAACGGATTGTCGGTATTCGTATCGGACCTGACGCAGTAGGACTTAGACTCGACAATGTCGTCCGGGAAAATCCATGGGTTCCGCGACAATCCTCCCTCAAGCTGGCGACGAGCTCCGTCAGAGTGATGGGTCAGGGCACGGGGCGCGTGTCTCGCTGGGGCGAGTTGTTTTACAAGAGACAGAAGCCAACGGGATTGTGTGTTCAGCTCACAATGGACTGGCATCACCTGCGCGCCGGGATTCCGCTCTTCGGTACAATGACCGCCGAACACCTCATCGAAGAAGGAAAGTTTCGTCTTCGGCTCAAGTCGTATGCATACGATTCGTCAGATGCAGAGCTGACGGATTTTATGAAGTTGTTCAACTGCGATGATGATCCTGACATCGCTGTCCACCTGACTCCAGCTCTTTACGGCACTCGTACACCGAACATCCCGAATCTCGCATTCGCGGTAATCGAATCGACATCGATTCATCCGCATCTCGTCCAACGCTTGAACAGCATGGATGAGATTCTCGTCCCGACCAGGTTCACCGCCGAAGTCTTTCGCAAAGCCGGCGTTGCAAGGCCCATCCATGTAGTCTCGCATGGTGTAGACACTTCATTCTTTCGGCCTCCGGAGAATCCCAGGCCGATGCCAGGTGGACGGCGATTCAACTTTCTCGCAGTGGCCACGCACGTCGAGCGAAAGAACATGCGTCACCTCGTACGCGCATTTCTCGAGGAATTCCGATCGGGCGAAGAGGTCGCGCTCTTTCTTCTCCTTCGACCCGAGTACCATACGAGCCAGAACAACGTTGCACTCGAGTTTACGGACTGGGAGCGTGAGTATGCGAACGACAGCGCTCCAATCTATCTATGGACGGGATATCTCACGCGCGAGCATTTGCGCGACTTCTATGCAAATGCGAATGCGTATGTGATGCCCAGCAATGAAGGATTTGGATTGACTGTTCTGGAGGCGATGGCTTGCGAGACGCCAGTTATTGCGCTGAATCATGGCGGTGTTACTGACTTCGTCAACGAGCACAACGGGACGCTCGTTCCCACTGGCAGATCCTATCGCGCACGCGACATCGATACCCTTCCCTATGTCGGTGACGAATTCTATGAGCCTGACCTTGCTGCATTGAAGCGTGCAATGCGTGATGTGGTCACGAATGAACCGCTGGCAAAACAGCGCGCTCGTATCGCACGATCGGGCTGCGAGACAAAGCTTACCTGGAAAGCGGTATCAGCAGATTTCTCGACGCGCATCGAAGAATGCTTTGGCACGTTCCATAAGAATCCACACGAGCCGGCAGAGCTTCCGGCAGAAACTTTAGTGCTTTGCGTGATGGATGACGAATCCGCGGCGGAAGCGCTCGATTACTTGAACCGCACTCGCACCAAGTCCAGTCGAGTACTTTGCCTCTTCACACGATACGCACGTATCAAGGATGTAATGCGCGCACGACAATACGGCTTCGCCTATTACAGATGGGATGGCACTCGTGACAATGCACTGGCTATCGGAAGAAGCATTGTCAGTGGACCGATTGTCGTTCTGGAGATAGCATCGCACGGACGTCCCATCCCAGCAGCACCAGCTGAAGCGCAGTGGCGATGAGCTGGGCATAGATCGCTCCCCTCGCCCCAAAGTCGGGAATCAGGATCAGATTCGCAGCAAAGTTCGCCAGAGCAACGAGAATCATTGTCCGCAGAACGTGCACTTCGCGAAACAGAGCCTGCAGCAGCAGGGCGCAGAAAAGCGCCATGAAGCTCAGCGGAAACATCAACGCGAGAATCCGCAGAAGTGGTGCAGTCTCTGGCGCGAGCGGTCCATAAAGAATCTTCGCCAGCGGAAGTGATGTTGTCGCGGCCAGCAGCGACCCGATCAACGCGAATCCGAGTATCAGGCTCGCTGACATTGCAATGCGGCGGCGATTCTGCCGGTCGAGACCGTGAGCGACAACTAGCGGCGACAACACCGCACACACTGCCGTCGGAATAGCGAGTGATGCAGTCGACACTCTCATCACGAGATTGTAGTAAGCCACCGCATCGTAAGTGGAGAGGAGGCCAAGCATTACCGCGCCGATCTGGTCTTTCAGTGAATTCACAACTGCCATCATCACGAATGGGAGCGCGATTCGCACAGCAGCATTATCCCATGAAAGACGGAGCCTGAACAACCTGATCCGCGTCACCCATATGCATGCGATGACAAGCGCGAGAGCCCTGAACGCGTTCGCAGCGATAAGAGTCCACAACGAAGGCTGAAGCTTCATCGCGAGCAGGAACAGCAGTATGAACACCGTCTGCACTGTGACGCCGATCGTCACGTTGTACACTGCCTTCCTCAGCGCGAGGAACATCGTACCGAACGTGAAGTACGTATCCTCTGCCAGTGCAATAAGAGTCGCGGCCAGCATTATCTCCCATCTTGCTGACGTAAATGCGACGGCAGCCGTCATCACTACGAGCACATACACAATTCCGCTCACCGCGCGAAACCCGAGTATCACCGCGAACCGTTTTTCAGCCGCTGCATTATCGGCAGCAACCTGGCGCGACATCACCTGGTTCATTCCAAAATTCGAGAGCGCCACAAACGATTCGGCGAACGCCATCGCAAACGCAAAGGCTCCGATGTCAGCAGGTGGAAGCGCCCGCGCCAGCACCATCACAAGAACGAAGCCGCTCAGCCGGTAGAACGACTGAGCGGCCAGCATGATCACCGTATCCCGGCGCGAGCTCACGCGATCAGTTTCGCCCGCTGACCGTTGGTGCTCCTGATGAACTGCATCAGCATCTCAGAATTCTTCTCTGTATCGCGACCGAGTATGAGCTTGTATGCCGGCGCTTTGCGGACGAGACTCAAGCCGTTCCGCATGCGGGATGCGAAGACGCCAAGCTTGCCTGTCATGTCCATGATTCCGCGCTCGAGAAGGAACTCGAGTCCCTGATATACGCCGAGTCCGACGACGAGATACTTGATGATGGACTTGAATGCTTTCGTGCGGGACATGGGGACAATGCCCGAGACGTCGCCAAGATTTCGCTCACCTACGAGAATCATCGACACCGGAACTGTTCTGCTGAGCTTGTGACGAAAGAAGTCGACATCAACGAATGTCTTGGGATCGAATTCCATCCGGTTGAATGTCCGCTGAAATTGCTGGGGAATCTGTTCGCTCTTCGATCCACGCACGCCGAGCCGGAGTGGAAATGGGTGGAGATTCCCATCGCGATCGATAAGTGGAGTATCTTCGCTGAGCAGGGTGAAGTCAGGCTGCTTGAGCAGCTCGAGAGTCATTGTGCTTTTGCCACCGCCACTTGGCAGGAGAAGCAGTATGCCGCTCCCGGAGTGATTCACACCCATAGCGTGAATGCGATGCAGCCCTTTCGAGTCGAGATGCTGACCGACAGTGGAGAGAAGATAGAGGTAGGCCATTTCGCGCAGCATGTCGAAATCGGGGCTGAACATGGTGCACAGATTCTCGCTGTCGTCGAGAATTGCGAGGCCGCGGCCGAAGTAGTCTATGTATGCCTTCCCACCGTCTCGGAACGTGACGTTTCGCGGAGTGATGACAGCTGCAGGAGCGGAAGGAAGCCCCTTCCATGGTGGCTCCTTCAGCTCGAGCTCGAGTCGCAGGTCAGCGGACTTATGTGAGTGATCGCCGTTCGAGACGAACCATGCAAAGTCGCGCGCGACTTCATTCGTTATTTCGTCTGTCGTCCCTTCGACATCGACTTCATAATCGTAGAAGCTGAAGCGCATCCGTCTATTTCCGCGGCCGTGGATAATAGTCCTGAATTACGCCGGCTTCCTTGAGTGCCTGCAGATACTCGATCACATATTCCAACGGAACAGGACCGTAGATCGCCGAGACAGCATTTCGTATGTCGATGCCACGGAGCGGCTGAGCTGCCAGATTCAAAACTTCATATGCATAATCGCCGCCCGCGCCGCGCAAGCCAGTGAATTCCAGCAGACGCAGTTTGGATACACGCCCGGCACCAAGCTTATCCTGGAGATAATCGTAACCGAACGTGCTCATCGGTCCGCGGACATCCGGGTTACGAAGGAAGAAGCGGCCGGCATCTCCACTCGCTTTCACAGGAGTGCCAAGCATCATTGAATCGTACGGCACAGAGTGGCCCCAGTAATTCACAACAACTGCATCGTACCATTTGTAATATCGAGCTACATGCTCAGCCTCATGTCGCTCGAGATTTCTCGTTCGATCGTTCATTCGCGACTGACGTCTCAACGAGCCTGCGAGAATCGCCTTGTCCAGTTGAGCGTTGTCACGAGTCGCCATCGAAGCAAGGAAGTACCCACTCGCCGCTCCAATGAACGCTGCGCGCAGCAGCTTCGTGGGATCGATCTTGTCTGGCGTATCCCACGTTGTGTGGATGAATCGATCGGGCCAGTCGTGCAGATAAATCGCCGGAATATTCCACGATGCATCCTGATACACGTCGTGATCGCTTCCCATGTCGTACTCGTCGAGCGCGGCGAGCAGCGGTTCCTTTCCACCTTTCGGTGAGATCAGCGGATAATCCGACGAGCCGGTTGCGGCATAGCGATAAGTCTCATCGTTCACCCACGCACCGAATGCCTGACCGACGTCATAGACAAACGATGGCAAGTGGCCGGGTCCGCCACTTACATGAAAAACAGATTTCGTATCAGGACCACCACCGACCATGTCCATGTGAATGACGGCCTTGATTCGCTTTGCCCACTCTGGCTTCGCATTCAGGATCGCCATCGTTCCTTCTACTTCCGGCGGCCACACGAACCGAATGGTGCGTGCAGGTCGCGGAATCTTTCCGGCGCGTATCAGCTTCGAGAGCGTAACACCAACTTCGAGTATCGTTGCACACCCACTCGCGTTATCATTCGCACCGGGATTTGGATGATCGAGGTGACACGAGAATACGATCTCTTGTTGCGAAAGTCTGGGATCAGCGCCGCGAATCATCGCGGTTACAACCGAGTATGCACCAGGATGCTGACCGGCACGCACCACAGCGTGCATGGTGATCTTCTCACCACGAGCGAGACGATCCT
>JBKPNY010000044.1:0-16104 GCA_046732835.1 Gemmatimonadota bacterium
GACGTTGCGAGACTCGTCACAGATCTCGTCAAGTCCAAAGAAGGGATTGGACAAGCGTACAACATCTCGTACGGTTCTTCCGTAACTCACGACGAATTTCTCGGACTGCTGGCCGACGCTGTAGAGACTGAGCCGCAGATATTGATGGTGGAGAGAAAAAAACTCGAGCAGGCGGGTCTTCTTCCCGACTGCTCTCCATTCAGTGGGCGCTGGATGTCAGAGCTCGACAACACGCGTTCGCTGCAGAGTTTCTCTATCGATTACTCGGCTCCCGCCGCCTATCTCCCATCGATCGTCGCGGACTATCGGTCGCGATGGGCACAGCTGGGATTAGTGCCTGACAGCTACAGGCAGCGAAAAGCCGAGATCGAATTTCTCGAGTCGTTTACTTAGCAGGCGGTTTGTCGGCGTATGTGACCGGGTTGCCGAACTGCCACTGACTGTTTTTCCTGTCTTCCATAGGCGTTGCAATCATCCGCCCGAACATCGGCATCAGCTGCCGCTGCGCCGGAGTTACAACGGCGCCCGCAATTTCCGGCTGCTCCCAGAACACTTCCCAGTACTTCTTCTGGGTTGCCTTTACACTGTCCAGCTCCGCCTTACCCGCAGCTCCATTCCCTCTCGATAGAAATTCACCGAGCGGGACGTATAGCGCACGCACGCGCGCGGAGTAAACAGAGTCTGCGCTCTTGAGATCCTTGATCTGCGATGCACTGAGGAACAGCGAATCGCTTTCGCTGAGCAGGAGCTTGTGAATGCTGGAAGTATTCGAGAGATAAAAAGCAGCGAGTGAGTCGGCAGATCTCCTCTGCCATCCTGCTGGACTCTTTACCGGCTCCACTGCGCGACGCAGCTGCTGAAGATCGAAGTTCGTCGAAAGATTCAGCGAGAAGTCGATCACGATCCTGAATGGATCACGTCCTAGTGAGCGTGCCACCAGCGACTTCCCAAAGCGTGGATTCACATCGTACTTGAACCGCTGTGCATCCTTGTCGAATCCTCGCGGAATAAGCAGCGTTGCATCAGGGATGATCTGCGATCCCCATCCCTGCAAGTTGTCGTTGCCGTGTACCGCCTGGTCGATACCGGCAAGCACGTTCTGCAGGTAAATCGTGGGAAGCACACGACCACCCCACTTCCTCGGCATCGGCGGCCGCCACTGAATGTTGAGCGACTGACTCCACTGCGACCTGCAGCCGTTCCTCGGCGCAATTCGACCGAGGCTCGCAAGCAGACAATCCTTCGCGTTTCCGCTGGAATTGTCGAGCAGCGAGCGCATTTGCGAAGCGAGCTGTGTGTCGCTCTCCTTCGTCGGATCTGGAATGAACGCGCGGTCACCGCCGCGCCCGTCACCATTGATATCGCCCTGCACAATTGCCGTGTAAGGCAGGCCTGACTGCAATCGGCTGAAGAGTGTGAGTGTTCCCGTTTTTGGATGCGAAAAACCACCAGTCAGCACAACGACATGACGCGCATCAGTTCCGCTCGGCGCCCATTCCTTGGAGCGTGGATCGCCGAATGCAGCTCCATCAAACCCGCGGAATTGTCTTCTCGTCCACTGCAGTGTGTACGCCGTCGACGCGTAGAAAGACCACCTCGTCCTGAACTTGAACACGTCGGGTGACAGTCCAAATGTTAGCTGCCCGCCGTATCCTCGGAGATCACTCACTCGCTCCGCTACACGACCAAAATCATTGGAGACTCGCGACTCCGCGGCAGAGACAGCACCGGTTCCTGCATCGATTCCGAGTGGTGAGACAAAGACCGGCCGGTTGTTTTCATTCGCCAGCGTCATTCGCTTGACTCCAGCAAAATTCGCGTCGATCACGCCCGGCTGAGAGAGATCGTAGGATACCAGTCCGCCAACTCTCAACAGCAGCTCTTTTGGAAGGTTCGTCGACCAGTCGAGCGACCCGCGCCAGCTGCGTGGAACATCGTACGAAGGATCGATCAGAGTCACCGACGGAGCTCTCTCGGCAAGAGCGCCACTTCCATCGCGACACTCGGTGGGAATCTCGTCCACTGTTCCAGTGAACTTGCTCCAGTCGACTGCGGGAACAGCAGCGCCAACGCATGAAAGCGTCGATGTTGCGCCGCTGAGTCCAGTCGATGCAGATGCATCTGCGAGAATTCCTGGACGCAGCAAGTCGCGGAATTCTCCAATGCCTCCGCGGATCACACCAACAGTTGTCCGATAAAATCTTCCGACAGGACTCTGGTTAGTCCCGGTACCGTTCTCCTTGTCTCTGTTGTACGTGTAGGAGAATCCAACGCGCGGGCTGACGTGAATGCGTGACGGCGCGACTCCAGTCTTCACACCAAGTGCGCTCTCGAGCGCGGTGTTCCTTGCGGGACTGTCGAAGAACCCACCTGCTTCCACTCGTGCACCGTACAGAACACTGAAGAATTTTGTCGGCGTGAACTGATGTGCGAGTGCAGCCGCACTGTTCCACACGTCGCCGGACTTGTCCGGCTGAACGAGCGTTCGACTGAAGCTCGCCGGTCGTCCTGCCTCGAAGTCATCGATCGAGTTGAAAGTGAAAGTGCCGAGGTTGTTCGCGATTCCCTTCTGCTCGAGTCCGTCGGCGCGCCCCCACAGCAGCGCCTTGAAGCGATGGCGTCGTCCCCTCGCATTCCAGATGGTCTCATTCGCAGCTTCGGCAGTCCACCTTGAATCGTCTGCCGCCAGTGATGAGCCGCCACCGAGCGTGACCGATGTTACATCAGCGCCTTCGTCGACCGTCGATCGCACGAGAATATTCGCACCAGGAAGATTGCGATACGGATCCACTTCGGTGTGCACCGCGCTTGCAGCAAGTCGCGTTTCAGTCAGCGTTCGCTTCCCTGCTCCTACATACGCTCCCAGTGTGAGCTGCGCGCCCAGTGTGCGCTCACGTCTTTCGCCTGCGGATGAAGGTGCGGCAAGAGGACCAAACCCAAGCGCACCGTCGCGAGTGTAGCCGATGTAACTCGTCAGCGCTTTCGTCTTCATCGTGTCACGCGTGTCGTCGAGTCGTCCAAGCCACGTAACTCCGCTGTGCTCTCGTGCGCCCGGTACTCCCGATGAAGCGACAGGAAGTCCGAGCGGCGTCGATATCGCAATCAATCTTGCGATGGAGTCGGGCGACACACCCGCAGTACGCAGCGCATCTGCACTTGCACTCAGCAGTGTCGCGGGCTCACTCGAGCTGCGTGCAACGTCGAGCGCGACATTGTAAGTGAGCGCACGCCGAATCAGCTCTCCATCGGCGCCGAGGCTTGCGCGAACTCCACCACTTGGCGCGCCGAGTGCGCGGCCGATTGCGTCGGAAAACTGCCATGCTGTTGGATCGAGTGTTACGAATCCGTTCCGGCGCATGTAGCTGCGACTGCCCGGACCGAGTCTGACATCGACGTTTGCACCTGCGAATCCGCCGCGTGTTGGATCGAACGTAGCTCCCGTCACACGCGTTTCTGTGCGAGCCGCACGGGGAATCGCGCTCGCATTCATTCCCATTCCGTTCAGCGTATTGAGATTGGACTCCGAGCCGGATCCAAGAATGGATGCGCCGTTCGCGCCCATCGTGACATTCGACATCGTTCCTGCAAGCGCGTTGAGATCGCCCGCAATTGTCGGCGCTACTGCACCACTTACGCCGTCATTCCACTTCTCTGAAGATCCGGGCTCGATCCCCTGCGTTGGCGTGATTGCATTTGAAGCCCGCACGGGACGTGTTGCCGATATGCGCATTGCTTCGAGTGTTGCCACATCGCGCGCGAGCGAAAAATTGGCGACCAGCTCCCCGGCCGCAGCGCCTTCTTCACGCTGCACTCTTCGCCGCGCCGACTTGAATCCCGGAGCACTGACATAGACGAGATAATCGCCAGTCCCCTGCTCAAAGCGAGTGCTGTAGTTGCCGCTCGCGTCGGAAGTTGTCTGTTGAGTCAGTCGATCAGGTCCTCGAGTGACCATGATCGTTGCGACGACTGCGTGAGATGAATCGTCGAGAATCTTTCCCTTGATGACTTCAGGTCCGTTCTGCGCGCCGACTGTGGAAGCCAGGAGCGCGCTTGCAATCACGATGCTTTCTAGTTTCATCAACCGTGGGGCTGTAGGCGTTACGTTCGACAGTGCTAAAGCGAAAACGGTTCTCTCGCTTGAAGGTTGACGCTATGAGTGTCCTAACCGTTTACTGGAGAGCTCTACCGCCCTAACCAGTAAGTCGCCTTAACCTGGAAGATGTTCGTGGGCCGATCCTTGAACAAAGCGGAGCGGTCGCGACCGAAATCGAAATTGCCGAACGAGTCAAAGCCTTCACGCTGCTGGGTCCAGACGAAAAACAGCGTCGAGCCTGGACGATATTCCCAGCGCATCACGGCGGTGCCGCGCAGCGACCGAACGTTGAAATCAGGATTGCCAACATCGAACGCAGCGGCTGGACCTGTTCCGTCAGGATCGATGTGATAGATCTTCTGACCTGACACATCGCTGGTTGAAACAGTGCTGCCGTTATCCTTGCCATAGAAGATCATGTCGCCCGACTTGGGCTTGGCGAATTCCTTGAAGCTCGTGTAATGCCCGCTCGACAGGAACGGCTGCGCATAGAGCTGGAGCGTAAGCGTCGGAGTGAACGTCGCATTCACTCGCGTGTCGACCGAGAATGTCTTCTGCTCGAGTCTGCCAAACACATATCGCGTTCCGCCGAAGCCGCTGATCGCATTTGGATCCGCGAATGAGGTCACGAACTGCTGTGCAGTGAAGTCGTGATCCCAGCCCGGTGCGATGCTGATACTCGTGGATGACGATGGCTTCAGCGTCAGAGACGGATAGTACGCAGTGCGACCACCTTCGTCGTTATCGACTGGAGTCGAAACGTTGACGTTGAACCCCCACACAACGCGCTTGCGACTGTCACCGCTCAAGCTTCCGCTGTAGTAGTTGTAGCCGTAGCGGCGCACCGTCGGACCACCGCGCGTGAGCCGCTCATCGAGAGTGCTCGGATGGTAGATGTGGAATATGCCGGGGTTCCAGTAATTCTTCAGCGTCGCCGAAATGTTGGAGTGGATCTCCATATCCGTTCGGTCGCCCTCGTAATTCAATTGCTGCTGTGCTCCGGCGCTTACCCATGCAAAGCGATACCAGCTTCCGGGCGTCGTCCATTGTCTTGCAACGTTGGCGAGCATCCACTTGTAATCCGAACGACTGAGAACGCCCATGTCGTTTGCTTCGAATCCGGGACTGCGCCAGTTCTGCGTCGCCTCATACAGCCAGTTACCGGTCTCTTTTGCGAAGCGCGCGTAGAAACCATACCCGTTCAAGGTCGTGCGCGTAGGATCGTAACTGGTCGAGAACAGCCCATCGCTCGATTCGTCGCGTCCTACTCTCTGATAGTATCGAGCGCTCGACTCCTCGGCACGGCGAATTGCAGCGGTGTCGCCCGCGATGCTGGTGATCGCACTCTGGAAGTTGAATGAATACTCGCGATTCTTCCAGCGATGATCGATGTCGAATCCAAATGCGTTTGCACGGTTTCGAAGCCGTGCAACTTCGTCATTGTTGTCGAGACTGCGATTGACCATTGTCGCAATCGTTCCAATGCGCGTTGCTCCACCGCGCAGGTCCTTGCGAACACGTCCAATGAAATAATTCGAGAGCGGCTCGACTTCCTGCTTCTGGTCGTCGGCGCTTCCCGAAAGGCGGAACGTTGCATTCTCGCGATTGGTGACTGCATCCATCAATCCAACTGTCAGCCCGCTCTTTGTGCGGCCCGTGATTTTCGCGGCGCCGAGGATTGTCGTTGCGTCAGTTGCATCCATGAACTCCGCGCGCGATCCAATCAATCCCGACAGCTGCGGAGAGCGTCCGATACGACGAGTGTAAATCAGGTTCAGACTGGAGACGTTGCTGCAGAAGTAGCAGCTGAATCCACCCGTCGAGAAATACTGTGAATTCGAGATGAAGAACGGTCTTTTCTCGGAGAAAGTAGTTTCGAACACGGACAGATTGACAACGGCAGGATCCACTTCGACCTGACCAAAGTCAGGATTGACCGTCGCGTCGAGCGTAAGGTTCGATGTGATGTTGAGCTTGAGATCCGCGCCCGCACGGTACAGCATCTCGCGCTTGTCGTGATAAGGATCGCCCGATCGCGGCTCATCGAGAGTCGCTCTCGACGTCACGTATGGCACGAGCTCAACCTGCCTGGGCTGAGACTGAATCGTCATGCCCTGAAGCGTTCCGAAATACGCTGGGCCGCCGAACTCATTGCTTCGCCAGAAAGCCCACATGTCCTGCTCATTCAGCCGATCGATCGTGCGCCACACCTGCATTCCCCACAACTGCTGAGGATCGCGCGAAAAACGCAGCTGCGACAGGGGAATTCGAAATTCTGCAATCCATCCCTGATCATCGATAGACGTCGCAACGTCCCAGACCGGATCGAACGAGTTGTCCCCATTCGCATGATCACCTTTCACACCGAGTGGATTCACTTCGAACCAGATTCGCGTGTTCTTGTCGTGGAAGGGGTCGAACACGAACGCGATCTTGTCCGATGTCAGCGAACCGTCTGTCAGCAGCTGATCGCGCCGCGTGAGCACTGCTTTCACGCCTTTCTTTCCCTGCGAGTCGAACATCCTCGCGCCGATGTAAATGGCGGATTCATCATAGAGAACCCGAATCTCGGTCTTCTCCGTCGGAGCCACTCCCTCGTTGGGAACAGCCTGAGTCAGGTCTCCGATTGGAGTCGCCTGCGCCCATCCGGGCTCGTCGAGTTTTCCGTCGATGCTGATCGATCCTTGCCGTGCAGCCGCGGTTGCGGAAGGACGGGGATCATTCTGTGATTTTGTCGTTTTGGCAGTGGCCTGCGCAAAAAGTGGCGTTCCGACCAAAGCAGTGGCCAGAGCCGCAGCAAGAGAGAGCCGACGAACCATTAACAAGGGAGTATCCTCCGAGGGGGGCATCCGGGAACAGCAGCTCGGACGCGACCAATTAAATACTTAGACGGAAGCAACCACTCTCGGGTTTTACGTTTGACAAATCTCTTGCATACACCCGAGCCAAGGCTGTGCGACTCGGTGAAGCTGTTCGAATGCTAAATTTTTAGCAATAATGGTTCTGTAAGGAGTTTGTACTGGTTCCTCGGCGCAGTTGGTTGACGATCCCAGCTATCGGCGGTATTCGATATGGAACCTCTGGAGCGAGACAGATGAAATCACATCGTGCCGGTGCATTCGCGACACTTCTCTGCCTCGTCGTCGGGGCGTGCGCGCAGAATTCCACGCCCGCAAGCTCGCCGCCGCCTCTCAACGCAAGGGCCGGGATCGAAAAGTCGATCGACTCACTGATCGCTCTGATGAGTCTCGAAGAAAAACTCGGACAAATCTCCCAGTTCTCCGGATTTGCGGCTGTCACCGGACCGGGCGCCATCGAAGCAAATCTGGATGACGTTCGCAAAGGACGTGTCGGGTCGTTCTTCAACGTCACAGGTGTAGCCGAGGTGCGACGACTTCAAAAGACAGCAGTCGAGGAAACGCGACTTCACATTCCCATCGTTTTCGGACTCGACGTAATTCACGGAATGCGAACAGTTTTTCCGGTTCCGCTTGCTGAAGCGAGCAGCTGGAACCCCGCGGCAGTTCAGGAAGCGGCGCGAATCGCCGCGCTCGAGGCAAGCGCGTACGGAGTGAACTGGACGTTCGCTCCAATGGTGGATATTGCACGCGATCCCAGGTGGGGCCGCATCACCGAAGGCTCAGGTGAAGATCCTTTCCTCGGGTCTGTGTTGGCAGCCGCACGCGTGCGCGGATTTCAGGGAACGAATCTGCGCGATCCGACATCGATTGCAGCAACCGCAAAACACTTTGCGGCATACGGCGGAGCGGAAGGCGGTCGCGACTACAACATTGTCGACGCGTCGGAAGGACGGCTGCGCGAAGTGTATTTTCCGCCGTTCCTCGCTGCAGCATGTGCCGGTGTCGCGACATTCATGGCGTCGTTCAATGAGATCAGCGGAATCCCTGCGCACGCGAATCGGTGGCTTCTCACCGATATTCTCAAAAAAGAATGGGGTTACGACGGAATGGTCGTCAGCGACTGGACCGGCATCCACGAGCTGATTCCCCATGGAGTCGCAAAGGACAGCGCGGATGCCGCAAGACTCGCCATCAATGCCGGTGTCGACATGGAAATGGTGAGCAGAGATTACGCGCACGCACTTCCTGATCTGCTGCGACGCAACGTCGTGCAGATCCCGGCCGTCGACGAAGCCGTCCGACGCGTTCTCAGACTCAAGTATCGGCTCGGCCTCTTTGATGATCCGTATCGCGGGCTCGATTCAGCACGAGTGACACGAGATGTTCTCACTCCGGAGAATCGCCTTGCTGCGCGAAAGCTTGCACAGCAGTCGATTGTGCTTCTGAGAAATGAGCGAAACACACTTCCTCTCGCGAAGAATCTCAAAACGATCGCTGTGATTGGCGCGCTCGCCGCAGACTCCGCTGCAACAATTGGAGCCTGGGGAGCAATGGGCCGTCACACGGATGCAGTCAGCGTGCTCGATGGAATCAAGGCCACGGTTTCTTCGCGGACCCGCGTGACGTATGAGCGTGTTGGAGATCCTGTCAAACGCGATTCGTCGAGATTCCGTGCGGCAGCCAATGCCGCGCGTAATGCAGACGCGATCATTCTTGTGCTCGGTGAAGTGGACAGCCTCAGTGGAGAGGCGTCATCGCGATCGATGATCGGACTGCCCGGTTCGCAGCTCGAGCTCGCGCAGCGAATCAAGTCACTCGGTAAGCCGATCATTGTCGTTCTAATGAACGGCCGACCGCTGACAATTCCCTGGCTTGCCGAGAATGCCGACGCTGTCGTGGAATCATGGTTCCTCGGCATCGAGATGGGAAATGCTGTCGCCGATGTCCTCTTCGGCGATGTGAATCCGAGCGGAAAGCTTCCCGCGACGTTCCCGCGCAGCGTGGGACAGATCCCGACCTATTACAACTTCCGTCGCACAGGGCGGCCCCCCGCTGCTGACAGTCACTATAACTCCAAGTACCTCGACGTTCCGTGGACGCCGCAATATCCGTTCGGATATGGATTGAGCTACACGTCTTTCACTTATTCTGCGCCGCGTCTTACGTCGAATACGATGTTACCCGGTGATTCCATCGGAATCGAATTCACGTTGACGAATACTGGTACCCGGCCGGGCGAAGAAGTGGTTCAGCTCTATGTGGGAGATGAAGTGGGATCGATCACGAGACCAGTGATGGAGCTGCGCCGATTCCGCCGGGTTGCGCTTCGTCCAGGTCAATCAGGCGTGATTCGTTTCGACCTCAGCGTCAACGATCTCGCGTTTTACAACGCGCAAATGCGCCGGGTCGTCGAGCCCGGATTCTTTCGAATTTTTGTTGGAGGAAACTCGAGAGACGTGAAAGAGTCCCGCTTCGAGCTGAGGACTCCAACTGGTGCGCCGGTCGAAGTCGGAGAGCCGTGCGGATCGTTCGTGAGGTACGATCGATAGGGAAAGGCGGATAACAAAAAAGCGACGGCTTAGCCGTCGCTTTCAAGTTGCCCCTCCTGGGGTCGAACCAGGACTCTCCTGATCCAGAGTCAGGCGTGTTGCCAGTTACACCAAGGGGCAAAACTGCCTCCGGTTTTGATGGGAGGCAGTCCTAGGAAACTAGTCGCTCCGGACCGTCGATTCAATTGTCCCGTCGGCGCAGTAAGTCAGCATTCAGCATTCAGCATTCGTTTAGAATTATCCCATGCCGCACGCCAATACATCCAATACATATAGTAGTGTCCTGAAGACGATCCTCGCAGTTACGGCCCTCGCGGTAGCGTCGGCGTGCCGCGATGCAACGGTCGCCTTCGGCCCAACGACTTCTTCCGCCAGAACCAATGCAGAGCAGCTGTACGGCGGAATCGCCCAGCGGTTCACGAACGTCGAGCGAAACCCGAAATTCCGAATTGCGCGCGGCAAGCTCGGCAAGAATGCACTGACGCCGTCGGTCATCTACAACGACACGTCGGTGTGGACCGCGATGAACAGCGATAATTCGCGCGTCGTCACAGTCGAAGGAGAGTTTGGAAACAACAAGTACATCTTCTCCGCCAAGCCGACTACGACCGCGGCGAATGAGCCCGGCGACTCGAGACATACGATGGTCTTGAGAAAAATCAGCGACGACCAGTATGACTGGTTTACCAATGTCGAGATCGCCGCAGGCAGTGTTACGGCCAATGATCTGAAGAATGTTCTAGCCGCGTGGATGAAATCCGCCGAGCGTCGGTCGTCCGCTGCTCTCCGCGACGATTATCGCGCGAGCGCTCCCCGAACAACTGCGTCACTCGCTCGATTGTTCTCTCTCGACTCGCTTCGCGTCACGAATGATCCCGATGGGGCCACCACCATCTACCTCGGAATCAAACTGAGTCCCGCAAAGCTGCGGCCCGTTATGCCAGCGTTCGCGGACTATCTCGACAAATACGCAAAGGAATCGAAGTACAAGTCAGTGATTCTGGACAAGAAAGGCACACGGTGGATCGAGCTTGCAGGCGAAAAGAATTTCATGACGCTCAAGCTTCGCTCGATCGACGGACACTTTGCTCCGCTCTCCGGCCCACTGCGGCCGATTCCCGATGATCTGCTCATCGATTCAGAGTTCACGACGAAGATTCTTCTCTTCCATGTTGGATTCAGGAAATTCATCGGCGACGTCACGGTGATCGACGGTGCTCATGAGCGAGGCTGGTTCATTCGATTTACGAGGGAGCCGGATTGGAAGCTTCCTCCGGTGGTCGGGACTTTGATCAAAACGCCGCTCAGAAGACCGTTCGAAAAAGATGGAATCATGTTCCGGCTCGCACTGCAGGATGCACCCGGAAGGCAAAGCATCATCGCGCGCCGGACATCCGCGACGGTACAGGAATCGGCCATCCTGAGATTCCTGAATCGACTAAGTGGAACTGCAATGGGCGACTTTGTCGGAAAGGCCGAGACTGAAGAGAATCGGTTCAGCGCTGAGGTCTTCACGGCATTGAAAGCCGACGCGAGAGCTTTGCTTCAGTAAAACAAAAGAGCCGCTCGATTCAGTATGAATCAGCGGCTCATCGTCTGCGGACCTGGTCCGCTTTTCGTGCCACGCGCGCCGTCATTGGAACTCTACGTCCTACCGATCGGCGGCGGGCAGCTACTCTATTTACTTCATTAATACGCACCACGGTGCGTCTTTGTTTCTAACTACAAATGGAGCTGAGGGGGATCGAACCCCTGACCTCTGCAGTGCGATTGCAGCGCTCTCCCAGCTGAGCTACAGCCCCGCGCGCATGCGCGACCGGCTATCAGCCTCTGCTAGAGGAGCCAAACCCGTCGCACCGGGCTTAAAACCAGAAGCCCCGCTGAAAAGCTGGCGGGGCCTCAGACTCGTATAAATCTAGGCCCCGCTGGCCCTATGTCAAGAGAAATCTCACTCTACGAGCTTCCCCGGACAACACGTAAATCGTTGCCTGGAAACACGATACGCTGTCGCTACTTGACCGGGGGCGGCGGTGGCGCCTGCTGGCTCGACGGGGGAACCATGCCCTTCATTCGCAGGTAGGTGACCAGGTTTCCGTAATGCTCATCGACGTGAGCCGCATTCAACATCAGCGCGAAATATTTCGAATTATCGCTCCCGAAAAGCTTGGTCATGCCTCCCGCGTCTGCATCGCTCATCGCATACGCCTTATCGCAGTACGCGGCTGCGCCCTTAAGCGCAGCAATCAGTCCGGCCTTGGTCTTCACTGTCTTCTCGATATCGTCTTCAGCCTTCGGCGCTTCGCCGAGCGCGGCCGCGCAGAACATGTATTCCGAGCCGGCCACATGGCCGAACAAGTCCCCAAATGAGCGCACCGTCGCCACCGGCTTGAACGAGTAGTCGGCCTCGGGCAACATCTCCGCGGATTTGAGAACATTAGCTGCTCCCATCTGCCAGACCATCTTTGCCGTTGCAACGCCGGTTGCGGGAGCAGGTGCCTGCGCAAAAAGAGGAACTGCAAACACCAAACAGGTTGCAGCAAGAAGAGACCGCTTCATTTGAAAAACCTCGACATGGGGGACGAGTAAAATGCAGCGCGTCGCACGAATTCGCACTAGCCTCGAGATGAGTAGATTCTCCCTCCCCCTAGCGGAGCTCTTCCCATGTCGAGCCATGGTCAGTTCAAATGGTACGATTTGCTTACTCCCGACGCCGACGGATCGAAGCGATTCTACTCACACGTTGTTGGATGGGGAACGCAGCCGTCGCCCGGGCCTGAACCCTACACTATGTGGGAGAACAACGGTGCTCCCCTGGGCGGCATCTGGCCTCTCGAAAAGGAAATGGGTGATGAGCCGAGATGGCTTCCCTATGTCTCGGTCGACGACGTCGATGAGACGGTTGCGAAAGCAAAAGACCTCGGCGGAAAAATCACTGCCGGCCCGAAGGACATAGGCGGTGGCGGACGCTATGCGATCATCGAAGATCCGCAGGGTGCGAGTGTCGCGATCTACCGCTCTGGTCATTCGCCGCAGACTCCGCCGTTCAATCCGCAGGTCGGTCAGTTCTCGTGGCACGAGCTCGCTACCACCGACCACAAGAAAGCTTTCGACTTTTACAGCGCGCTGTTCGGCTGGAACAAGAACGGCGAGATGGATATGGGTGAAGGGGGCATCTATCAGATGTATGGCAAAGGCGAAACGATGTACGGCGGGATGTACAACACCAATCCGCAAATGCCGATGACGACCAGCTGGTGCTGCTACATCATGGTCGGCAGCGTTCCCGAAGCGATCGAGCGCGTGAAGGAAAGCGGCGGCAAAGTTCTCAATGGTCCGATGGAAGTTCCGGGCGGGAGCGTTGTCTCACAGTGCATCGATCCGCAGGGAGCGCTGTTCGCACTTCATTCGCAGAAACGCGCGGCGTAGATCCTACGCCGCGGTTACATCACCGCCAAGCGCGGAGATTATCTCTCCGGTGATGAAGCTCGAGTCCGCATTCGACGCGAGGAATACGTAGGTCGGCGCGAGCTCTTCCGGTTGTGCAGGTCGTCCCATTGGAGTCTGCGCGCCGAATTGCGAAACGTCCTTCGATTCCTTGGCCGCAGTATTGAGAGGAGTCCATACCGGACCCGGCGCGACCGCGTTCACGCGAATCTTTTTCTCGACGAGATTCTGGGCGAGTGATTTTGTGAATGCGTGAATCGCTCCCTTTGTCGAAGCGTAGTCGAGCAACGTGCTCTCACCTTCGAGACCGGTGATCGAGCCAGTGTTGATGATGCAGCTTCCCTGCTTCAGGTGAGGCATTGCTGCTTTCACCATGTAGAAGTAGCCGTAGATGTTCGTGCGGAATGTTCTATCCCACTGCTCTTCAGTGACGTCGTCGATTGTGTCCTGATTTTTCTGATACGCGGCATTGTTCACGAGAATGTCGAGTTTACCGAGTGTCGACACAGTTTCCTTCACTGCCGACGCGCAAAACTCACTGCTTGTGACATCGCCCGCGATCAGAAGACAACGGCGACCATGGGCTTCGATTGCATCTCTCGTCTCCCCTGCGTCGCTCTCTTCTTCGGGAAGGTAGACAATAGCAACGTCAGCACCTTCACGCGCGTACATGACAGCGACGGCTCTGCCGATTCCCGAATCTCCCCCAGTAATCAGCGCGACTTTGCCCTCGAGCTTTCCTGCCGCCCGATACGCGGGCGCTTCATATTTCGGTCGTGGGCGCACCTCTGACTCGAGCCCCGGTGACTCCTGGTGCTGTTTTGGCAGCGGCGGCTGCGCATATGACCTCTGTCGCTCGAGCATCGGCTCGCGCTTTGTTTTTGGCCGTGATTTTGTAAGCTTTCTGCCTGATTTTCGCCGGGTGGTCGCCATTTTCCGCCTCTGAATTATTCTCAGTGCTTAAAGGCAAATGGTGTTCCTCACAACTGTTCTTTCTGCCAGCCAACATGAGAGTAAGCTCCGCATTTTCGATTTCCTTTCTCCTTACGCTCGTCGCGGGATGCGCGAGCGCTCCATCGAGCTCGCCCACTGTCGCGTCTGTCGAGTCGCGATCATATCAGGGTCCTCCGACAGCGGCGGGAATCACTCCGGGTGATTTGAAAACGCGGCTGTACATCTTCGCAGATGATTCAATGCGTGGACGAGCCGCGGGGACAGCCGACAATCTGCGCGGGACGGCATACATCGCTCGCGAGCTCGCGCGACTCGGCCTCGAGCCTGCTGGTGACAATGGCACGTACTTTCAGGATGTGCCGCTCTCGTCGCGAACACTCAGCAAAGATGCCGGGCTCACCATCGATGGCCGCACGTTTCGCGCAATTACGGACTTCATCCCTCGTGACAACGGGAGGGGCATGCGCCCGGTCGACGGCGTATCAGCGATTTATGGCGGCACGTGGGGAGATGATGCCAACCTTATCAGCAATGAAGCCGCGGCAGGAAAGCTTGTCGTGCTCTCGGTTGCGCCAGGCGGCTGGACGATAAATCGCGGCGCGGCGAATAACCGGTTTTCACAAGCCGCCGGCATCGCAGTGGTGTCGCTCGATCGCACATCGACACAAACCCGTCTCGCTCAAGTCGGCGAAAACTTTGGACCGCAGGTCGACACGTCGCAACCACCGCGGCCGATTCCGTCATTCTTCTACGTAACTGATGCGGTCGGCCGGGCGTTGTTCGCCGGCGCAGCGGTGAGCTCGCTCAAACCCGGTGCTACGGGAAGCGTCGTGCACGGTGAGGCCGGATACCAGCCGGGTAAACCGTTTCCGGGTAGAAATGTCGTTGCTATTCTCCGCGGCTCAGATCCCGCGCTTCGCAACGAGTATGTCGCGCTTGGTGCACACAACGATCATGAGCCTCCGCTGCCATTCGCAGTCGATCACGATTCACTGCGTGCATTCAACACCGTCGCAAGTCCGGAAGGCGCGGAAACTGGTGTGACTCAGGCAACTCCCGAACAGTGGGTACGCATTCGCGCGATTCGTGATTCACTCCGCGCGCTGCGACCGCCCCGTCGTGATTCAATCATGAATGGCGCGGATGATGACGGGACGGGCTCGATGGCAGTTCTTGAAATCGCAGAAGCGTTCGCGAAATCGGGAACACGTCCAAAGCGTTCGATCCTCTTTGTCTGGCATACGGGTGAGGAGATCGGGCTCGTTGGCTCCGAGTATTTCACCGACCATCCCACCGTTCCACGCGACTCGATCGTGACGCAGCTGAACATAGACATGATCGGACGTGGCGGAAGCGCCGACGCCGTTCACATGAACGGCAACACGCCTGTCTACGGAAACCCAAACTTTGTGGAAGTGATTGGATCGCGCCGGCTGAGCACCGAGCTCGGCGACCTGGTCGATGCTGCCAATCGTGCGCAGCCGACACCGCTCACGTTCTCGAAAGTGTTCGACGCGGATCATGATCCGAACCAGATGTACTGCCGCAGCGATCACTACAATTACGCGCGATATGGTATTCCGATCACGTTCTTCTTTACGAGCGTTCATCGCGACTATCACCAGCCGACTGACGAGCCGCAGTACATCGACTACGATCACTATTCGCGCATTGCGAACATGATCTACGATGCGGCCAAGCTTGTCGCGAACCTCGATCATCGGCCTGTAGTCGATAAGCCGAAGCCAGACCCCAAAGCTCCCTGCGTGACGTAGAACTGCTTCACATATATTCAGCGCATGTCTCTGACAGTGCGCTTTCTTGGAACCTCCGCTTCACGGCCAACCGTGGAGCGGAACGTCACGTCCGTTGCAATGATCCGGGAAGGCGAAACATTGCTCTTCGACTGCGGCGAAGGAACGCAGCGGCAGATGATGCGCTACGGAATCTCGTTCGCACTCGAAGACATTTTTTTCACGCACATGCACGCCGATCACATGCTTGGTGTGATCGGTCTCTTCAGAACGCTGTCGCTACAGGGACGCACGGAGCCTATGCGCTTGTGGGCGCCGAGGGGATCGGCTTCACTCCTCAGGCAGGCCATCGCGCTTGGGAGTGACAAGCAGCCGTTTCCGCTCGAGATCAACGAGGTAACTCCGGAATCGCCCGTCAAACGTAAGGGATATTCCATTGTTCCTTACGC
>JBKPNY010000045.1:0-2541 GCA_046732835.1 Gemmatimonadota bacterium
GTCGCGTGGCTCGACGATTACGCGTTGTTCCGTGCCTTGAAGGATGAACATGGGGGCGTCGCCTGGAATAACTGGCCTGCGGACCTGGTAGCTCGTGAACTCGGGGCGCTCAATGATGCGCGGGAGCGGTTGGCAAGCGAGATCGCTGCGCAAAAGTTTTATCAATTTCTTTTCTTCCAGCAGTGGTTCGCCTTGAAGAGTTACTGCGCGCAGCGCGGTATTCAACTGGTCGGCGATATTCCAATCTTCGTGGCTCACGATTCTGCAGATGTTTGGACGAACCCACGACAATTCAAACTAAATGACGACGGCAGTCCTAGCGTGGTCGCTGGCGTGCCGCCCGATTACTTCAGCACTACGGGACAGCTTTGGGGTAATCCGCTTTACAACTGGGACCAGATGCGCGCAGACGGTTTTGCCTGGTGGATCGCGCGCGTCAAGGCCGCGCTTGAAATGCTCGACATTGCGCGCATCGATCACTTTCGCGGCTTCGCTGCCTGTTGGGAAATTCCCGGCGGCGATCAAACAGCGGAGCGCGGCCGCTGGGTGGAAGCGCCGGGCAGGGAATTGTTCACCGCGATCAGAAATGCGCTGGGCCAGGTACCCATCATCGCCGAAGATTTGGGCGTGATCACACCCGACGTCGAGAGCCTGCGCGACGACTTTAATTTTCCCGGCATGCGTATTTTGCAGTTTGCCTTCAGCAGCGACACAAAGAATATCGATCTACCGCATAACTACCATAAGAACGTCGTGGTTTATACGGGCACGCACGACAACGATACTGCGGTTGGTTGGTTTAAAAGTGTGGCGGGTGAAGGCTCGACGCGCGATGCCGAGCAGATTGAACGCGAGCGAAAGTTTTGTCTCGAGTACCTCGACACTGACGGCGCTGAGATTCATTGGGACTTCATTCGCGCGGCGCTGGCCTCAGTCGCTAACACCGCGATTGTGCCGTTGCAGGATCTGCTTGGACTCGGGACCGCGGCGCGTATGAATTTACCCAACAGCACCGCAGGCAATTGGTCGTGGCGCTTCGAGAGCGGCGCTTTGAGTAGGGAACTGGCCGATCGCTTAAGGAAGTTAACTGAACTGTATGGCCGGATCTCCGAAGCTACCGACGCATAACGACGTGAGACTCTTCAAACAACTTAGGCCGCTCGTGCTCCTGTTTATGGCTGCCTCTGTGGCCGCAGCTCAGGGACCACCAACCGTTTTGAAAGTTGATCCGCCTAGTTGGTGGGCCGGTAGTTCGCTCAATCCGATTCGTCTATTGATTCGGGGCACGAACCTCAAGGGCGCGCGAGTGCAGGCGATTGGCCGCGGAATTCGAATCACAGGAACTCCGAAAACGAATGATCGCGGCAGTTATTTGTTTGTTGACGTCGCGATTGATCCGCGAGCGACGCCGGGCATGCGTCAGCTTCGGGTCATCACTCCCTCGGGCGTTGCCGAAACAGCATTTGAAGTGCTGCCTGCTTTGAAACGGGCGGGACAGTTCCAGGGATTCTCCCCCGCAGATGTGATGTATCTGCTGATGATCGATCGCTTCAGTGACGGCGATCCGACTAACAACGATCCGCCGGCCTCGCGTGGCGTCTACGATCGCAAGAACAAATTTTACTACCACGGCGGGGATCTGCAGGGTGTTATCGATCGTCTGCCTTATCTCAAAGACCTTGGCGTCACCGCGATCTGGTTAACGCCCTGGTACGACAACTACGATCACCCGAACCAGATCGAATTGAAGGAAGGCAAACCGAGCACGGGGTTCCATGGCTACAACCCGCAGGACTTCTACACCGTGGAGGAGCATTTCGGTTCACTAGCGAAGTTGCAGGAGCTGGTGACGCTCGCGCATCGTTCGGGCATCAAAATAATTCAGGATGAAGTGGTCAATCACACGGGGCCATATCATGCCTGGGTCGATGATCCGCCGACGCGTACTTGGTTCAACGGCACCAAAACGAACCATCTCAAGAACGTTTTTCAAACCTGGGTGCTTCACGATCCACACCCCGATGCCCAATTGAAACGCGAAACGATGGAAGGTTGGTTTCTTGATTTTTTGCCGGACCTGAACCAAAGCGACCCGGAAGTTGCGCGCTATCTGATTCAGAACACACTTTGGTGGATTGGCACGACCGGGTTGGACGGTATTCGCATGGATACCTGGCAGTATGTCCCAAACAGTTTTTGGCGTGACTGGAACGCGGCGTTGAAACGAGAGTTTCCGAAATTCAAAGTCGTTGGCGAAGTGAAAGATGGCGACGTGGTGCACACTTCGTTTTTTCAGGGCGGACGCATGCGCTCCGATGGCGTAGATTCCGGACTCGATTCGCTGCTGGATTTTCCGCTCTTCTATTCCATCCGCCATGCGTTTGCCGAGGGTCATAGTCTCGACGAAGTGCCGAAAACTCTGGCGAAGGATTATCTCTACAACAATTCGGAAGTCCTGGTGACGTTGTTAGGTGGACATGACGACGGCCGCTTCATGAGCGAGAAGGGCGCAACCGTCGCCGGGCTGAAACTCGCAAACGT
>JBKPNY010000046.1:0-3967 GCA_046732835.1 Gemmatimonadota bacterium
CGGACAAAGCGGAATTAAAAAACGTGGGATTTTGTTAGGGTTTTTGAAAACCTTCGATTTTAGGCGCGTAGCTCAGGGGTAGAGCACTACCTTGACACGGTAGGGGTCTGCGGTTCAAATCCGCACGCGCCTACCATTTCTTTTAACAAGTTACGCCGTCCAACCTCGTTTTCTGTTGCTCAAAACGCTCCACTTAGTCATCGCCTGTTTTCCGCTTGGCTCTTTTAGGCGAAAACACCCCTCAAGCTCACCTACTTCAACATTGTGAAATAAAAACTCGATCAATTTCATTATCAATTGAGGGTCTGTCGACTCCGTGTATTGTTCAAATGTCCTCTCAATGCTCGGGCGATAATATCCTCGTGTACCGGTTCGTTAATTACTCATTGACTCAGCTCTCGCCTGGGAGACACGGAATGATACGTCTAGGAATCTTTTCCTTCTTTGTATTTTGCCCGTGGACACTCGAGGTGGAGCGAGTCCATTAAATTGTGCAGTGTCAAGACAAATTCACAGAAAAGAGTTCAGCGTTGCCTCGCGCGTTTCTGGGGAGATAGCCAATGCAGATGTTCGCGCAAAATCCGATATCTGGTAGTGCTGACTAGTCTTCAGTTTCCCCAACTGTTATCGGGCTCGCCGTTCTATACCAGACGAAATAAACGAAAGTCCAAAGACTTCAATGCAGCGCCAAACGGTCGATGATTACGAAACGTTCCTCTTTTCCGCACGAGGTAAGATACAGCTGGCCTCGGTTTTCGAATTTTCCTTACCTTCCGGAGGCTGTTATGGCAAGTTCCTCCACTCCTGAAGTTAACTACCAAAAAGAAGTGCGCTTCGCCGTAGTTATGTATGGCGGCGTGTCGCTTGCAATTTATATCAATGGCGTCGCACAAGAATTGCTGCGCCTGGTTCGCGCCACCGCCGAGAATGGTAAAGGTAAGGCATTGTTGACTGATGAAGAACTGTCTGGCTCGGAACGCGTCTACCGCAAGCTAAGTTACCTGTTGGCACAAGAGCCTGAGGACGATTTGTCAGAGGCGCGGACCAATGGGGATCACTCAGGACCGATCCCAACCCGTTTTGTAGTCGACACGATCACTGGCGCATCGGCAGGCGGAATCAACGGAATTTTCCTCGCAAAAGCACTGGTCCGAGGTCAGGAGATAGATCGGCTTCAGGAGTTGTGGGTGCGCGAAGGCGCGATCGAGAAACTGCTCAACGACAGAATGTCAAAGGACGCTCCCGTGGGTTTCGACAATCCCCCGCCGGCGCTGCTTAATGCCAAGCGAATGTATCTCGAGTTGCTGAAAGCCTTCGACGAAATGGATGGGGTGATGGGCGGCGCCGCCAAACAGAAAGGCGATACGATAAAAGCCAGCAGACCTTTGGTTGATGAACTCGACTTATTCGTGACGACCACGGACTTGCATGGCGCGGTTTTGCCGATGCGCTTAACGGATGAAGTCGTCTTTGAGCGACGGCACAAGAATGTGTTTCGCTTTGTCTTTCCACGTGACAATGAGTCTCAGCCGGATATTGATTTCCTGCCGGAGACGAATCCTTTTCTTGCCTACGCCGCCCGTTGTACCTCGTCGTTTCCGTTTGCGTTTGAGCCCATGATGCTTACCGATATCGATCCGGTTCTCGAGGGCTATGGCAGGTATGCTAACGATTTGGAAGCGCGCTCAAGCAGCGTCCGCTGGAGCCGGTTCTTTCGTGATTACGAAAAGGCATCGGGTCTTAAGCCTGTCCCGCCGCAAAAGCGGGCGTTCGCGGACGGCGGCGACCTCGACAATAAACCTTTTGGCTACGCGATTGATACGCTCACGCGCCGCCATGCCGATTATCCAGTCATACGCAAACTTATCTATGTCGAGCCCTCACCTGAGCACCCTGAAGACGAGCCAGAGAAGGATCAGCGGCCAAACTTTTTCGAAAACACCATCGATGCTTTGTCGACACTGCCGATGTACGAGACTATCCGGGAAGATTTACAACGTGTGAGCCTGCGGAATCGGCTCGTAGTCCGGATAAATCGCGTGTTGGAGAATGTCGATAAAGATATGGCGAAAGCCATTCAGTCCGACTCCAACCATGGAGTGCAAAACGTCTTAACGAGCATTCAGGATAATCACGTTGAATTGCGTGATCTCACCGATGACGCATGGTCCAACCTCTATCTGGACGATATGATCAAACGTAAGGGCCGAGGGTATGCTGCGTATCATCGGTTGGAAATTGCCTCAGTCACCGATGACCTGGCGCGGATCGTGACGCGTGGCGCAGGTCTGAATGAGGATTCCGATTATCTTGCGGTCATTCGCAGTTTGACGAGAGCGTGGCGTGGCATTCGATATTCTGATTACCGAGACGAGCCAGTCACCGAAAGCGGCGAGCCGGCAACAAAGCCGCCGCATCCCATAAATCAATACCTCACCAGCTTCAATCTCGCTTATCCGCTGAGGCGCATCAGCTTTATCAGAAATCGAATTGAGTTCCTTCATTGTTTGGACCAACAGAAGTTGAAGGAGACTTACAAATGGCCGGACGGCTTCAAGATCAACGGCCAGTCTGTACGCGAGTTTCGCCAGGAGTTGCGTCGCATCTACCGCGAGTTGAAAAAACCCGAGAAGGGTTTGCGCAAAACTGAACGGCGGTTGCTCTCGCGTCCACGCCCGACTGACAAGCTAGTTGATTCGCGCGCCAGGAGACATCAGGCGATAAATGAATTAAGCGAAATGATGATCGTAAAGATGGACGGTGTTCGTGAGGATGGTGCGCCTGATCCCAGCGCGTTGCTGAATTATTTCCTGCGCGGGACAAAACAAACAGTCTGTGATTCGGCTGAAGCTGAGTCTGATCGCAGAGCGAACCAGTTCCTGCTCGATCATCCCGACGTACTGGCGAAAATGAGTGAGATCGCCGAAGAAATCGCCGGCGAAGTTAGAATGGCGCGCAAAACGGCCGAAGACGAAGCGCGCCAAGTGCTCGGGCTGAATGATCCGTCGCAGGCTGCCGAGACAGTGCCGGCGCAGGTGGCGCGCGAGTGTTTGCAGAATTATTACAAGGACTATGACGACTACGACATGATAATTTTTCCGGTGCTTTACGAAACCGAGGTCGGCGAACCGGCGTTAGTCGATGTGTTTCGGGTCAGCCCTGAAGATGCGAAAGCATTGATTGACGAGCGCAGCTTAAAGTGCCGGAAGTTGGCAGGCACGGCCTTGGCGCATTTCGGCGCCTTCCTGGAAAAACGCTGGCGCGAAAACGACATTATGTGGGGCCGGCTGGACGGGGCCGAGCGAATTATTGCTTCACTACTTCCTGTCGATCATCCCCAAAAAGCAAGTCTCATCGGCGAAGCGCAAGCCGCAATTGTGTACGAAACAATCAAGAATCGGGGAGTTGAGGAGCGGCAGGACCTTTTGTGCGAAACTTTAATGCGCACCGGTTCCGGTGAGCCTGAGCCGAATCTTCTGGTGCAGGTCGGCACAGGGCAAAGTGGCGGCTTCATCGATAACCTGAAGAATAATGCCGGCGCAGATCTGCGGCAGAAGCTGGATGCGAAGATCGACAATCCGGCGTTGCGCGATCATTACCTTGAAATCTTTGCCAAAAACAGCAAGCCAGAGCCAACGTCGACGCTCGAAACGGCGACGCGAGCGACGACGATTGTCGGGAAGATGTTTGAAAATCTGGCAGGCGATTATTCCACCAACGGAAAGAAATATGCCGCCTGGATCACGCGGATCGGTCAGGTAGGGTGGGGCCTGGTCGAATTAGCGGCGCCCAAAACCATTTGGAATTTGCTATTTCAATATTGGGTAAAACTACTCTACCTGATCGAATTGATCTTGATCGTCGCTGGAACAATTTTGATGCGACCGTCGATCCAGCAGTTTGGATTTCTGCTGTCTCTTATACACATCTGACGCTGCCGACGATCCTCGGACTGTGTAGATCTCGG
>JBKPNY010000047.1:0-3032 GCA_046732835.1 Gemmatimonadota bacterium
GCTTTCGCGATGAGATGCGCGACAAAATTCTTCGCGGCACGGAGCACCTCACGATTATCCGCGGTGACGGACAACCAATGTGGGAATATCGTGACGTAGCGCGTCGCGTTGCCAGCGTCTCGGGCGTGAGGCGCGCTTCGGGCACCACTTACGATGGAGCGGTCTTGATCGGTAAAAAGACGTCCGCGTACGCAGTGTTGCGTGGCGTCGACAACGCTTACTCAAGCGATTCAGGCATTAACGGATCTGACAGTGAGCTAACGGTTGTTAGCGGTTCTGCAAGAGAAGTGTTTCAGCCTGAAGCGAAGGCAAACGTCCTTGCTCCAGTCGTGTTGGGAGCCGAACTGGCGGCGCGAGCAGGACTTGAAGTGGGCGACACAGCTCAGTTGATGGGGACACGAACAGGGTTCTCGTCGTCCAACAATACCGGGCGAAATGTTCGCATCGTCGGAATATTTCGTTCCGGGCTTTTTGAATATGATTCAACCTGGATTTACTTGCCCCTGGAAAGCGCGTCAACACTTTCGGGGGTTGAGCATTCTGGAGCGCTCTCAGGTAGCGAGCACGCGGCCGCCGTTGTCAGTGTGCAGGTCACGAATATTTACGAGGTGAAGAAGACGGCGGATGAGATTAAACAGCTTCTCGGCAGCTCTTACTCCACGGTGGATTGGCAAGAAGCGAATCGTCCGTTGTTCACTGCGCTAGCGCTCGAGCGGCGCATTGGAGTCGTGATCATTGGTCTCATAGTTTTTATTGCCGCTCTGAACATAACTACGACATTGATCATGGTGGTGGTCGAGCGGCGTCGCGATATAGCGATACTCAATGCGATGGGCGCAGGGTCGCGCAGCATCATGAACATTTTTGTAATTCAGGGAGCCGTCGTCGGTTTAGTCGGCGCAGTCGCCGGCGCACTGCTTGGCGTAATCGCGATCTTGATTACGAATCGCTATCAGCTGATCAGTTTGCCCGCGGACGTTTATTCAATTAGCAACGTGCCGCTGAGCTTTAACGTTCGCGACATAACGCTCGCAGCATTCGCGGCGCTCCTGCTGAGTATCGTCGCTACTTTATATCCGGCACGCGCGGCCGCTCGTATTCGACCGGCGGAAATGCTTCGCGATACGAACTAAGACAAGTCAGATGTTCAAAGTTCAAAGTCCAAAGTCCGAAGTTCAAAGTGACGCCGAACTTTCTACATCGGACTCAGGACTGCGAGTGACCGATCTGCGCAAGAGTTTCAGCTCACGGACGGGCGAACGTATTGACGTGCTTCGAGGAGTGTCACTTTCGGCTAGAGCTGGCGAGGCGTTGGCAATAATGGGCGCATCGGGCGCAGGCAAATCGACGTTGCTGCATTTGTTGGGTGGCCTCGAGGCGGCCGAACACGGAACCATTGAGGCCGGCAACTTCTCCATCAATCGCGCCGGGGCGGCGACGCTGGCGCGCTTTCGGAATCAGCAGATCGGGTTCGTATTTCAGTTTCACCACTTGCTGCCCGACCTGACCGCCACGGAAAACGTGAGCATGCCTTTGCGAATTTCCGGGCTTAGTGGTCGCCGGGCGATGTCGGCAGCGCAGCAACTGCTGAATGAAATGGGTCTGAACAGCCGGGTTTCACACTCGCTGGTCGCCCACCTGTCTGGCGGTGAACAGCAGCGCGTCGCCGTTTGCCGGGCATTAATCACAAAGCCGGCGATGGTCCTGGCTGACGAACCAACCGGCAACCTCGACGCCGGAACGGGGGACGAAATTGCGCGTTCTCTCATCAATTACAGTCGTCACCATCTCGGACTTGTCGTAATTGCGACGCACAACCGAGCCGTCGCCGAGTTGTGTGACCGGACTTTAGTTTTAGTTGAAGGAAGGCTACGACCGGCCTGAAGCCACTCACGGGAAGACGGCTCTTTCGTTCGGGATCACATTAGAACCTTTTGACGCCCTGATTCATGGGTTATAATGCCGCCCTGCGCCGGGCGAGCAACTTGCTGCCCGGCAACGTAATCATAAGAGCCGAATTAGTTATCAAAAGTAATGTTTGAACGCTACACCGAAAAAGCGCGTCGCGTAATTTTCTTCGCTCGCTATGAAGCGTCGCAGTTTGGCGCGCCGGCGATCGAGCCCGAACACTTGCTGCTGGGGTTGATGCGTGAAGACAAGACGTTGACGGGCAGGTTCTTCCCGCGCGCGCAGGTTTCGATCGAGTCAATCCGCAAAGAGATTGAAGGTCGCACCCTGCTGCGCGAAAAGATCTCAACCTCGGTAGAGCTGCCACTGGCTCCGGAAACGAAACGAGTGCTGGCCTACGCTCACGAAGAAAGCGATCGGCTGCAGCACCGTCATATCGGCACCGAACATCTTTTGCTAGGCCTGTTGCGCGAAGACCGTTCGATGGCTGCGGAGATTCTCTACGAACGCGGCCTGCGTTTGAACGCCGTGCGCGACGAGATTGCGCGACAGTCTGGCGCGGACGCGCGCAGCTCACAGAAGAAAGACACGCCCCACCTCGTCGAATTTTCTCGCGACCTTACCGAAGACGCAGCGAACGACAAACTCGATCCCTTAATCGGTCGCGAGGCGGAAATCGAACGCGTAGTTCAAATCCTTTGCCGTCGCACGAAAAACAATCCGGTGCTCATCGGTGAGCCGGGCGTTGGCAAGACCGCGATCGTTGAAGGGCTCGCGCAACGAATAGTACAGGGTGATGTGCCGTCGTTCCTCGAGAACAAGCGGATCCTGTCACTCGACCTTTCGTTGATCGTGGCGGGAACGAAGTATCGCGGTCAATTCGAAGAGCGCTTGAAGCAGATCATGCGGGAGCTGGTTGAGAACCCGCAGTACATCGTGTTCATCGACGAGTTGCACACGCTCGTTGGCGCCGGCTCGGCTGAAGGGTCGCTCGATGCCGCAAATATCTTGAAACCGGCCTTATCGCGCGGGGAAATTCAGTGTGTTGGTGCAACCACGCCGGGCGAGTTTCGCAAGTCGATTGAAAAAGACCGTTCACTGGAGCGACGTTTCCAGGCGGTAAA
>JBKPNY010000048.1:0-1351 GCA_046732835.1 Gemmatimonadota bacterium
CAGCGCGGCAACCCGGATGCGTTTGCTCCCACGGACGAGTCGGTCTTCGCGCGTATTCAGCAGGGCTACAAGCCCACGTCGTTGCTTGCTGAGGCCGATGTTTATGCTCTTCCTGTTTCTCCCGATTTACTCGTAACCGGAGACTTCAACCACGATTCTGAAAAAGACGTTTTGTTTGCTGCGAAAGGTGGCGCCCTTTATTTAATGACCGGCGACGGCTCAGGCCGGCTTGGTGGTCCACAGCAGATCGATTTGCCGGGACCTGTGACTGCATTGGCTGCCGGAGAATTCCGCGCTGCGGACGGATTCACCGATGTTGCCGTGAGCGTGACGGGACCGGGTGGTGAGTCGTTGTTGATATTCGATGGGGCCGAGGGATTTTCGAACGCGTTGGCCCAGTATCCGTTGTCTGCGCCGCCGAGCGCGATTGAACTCGGTGGGTTAGACGACGATCCGTTCCTGGACGTCGCGGCGGCTGCGGGTAATGAAGTCGTTGTTGTTCACGGTTGGGGTCGCAAAGAACAGGTGTCGGCTGCTTCACGAGAGGAGCGGATTCCGGTTGCCTCAGGCCTGCGCGGACTCGCCCTCGGAGAGTTTACCTGGGATCGTCAGGGCCGCACTGAAATCGCCGCCCTTTCAAGCGACGGCAAGGTCCACATCGTTAAGAATGCGAATCTCGATAGTCGCCCGTTTAGTGATGCCGAGGCGACGCAGCGAACGAGAGGCAATGTCAAAGCGCAGGAAAGAATTAGTCTGGACATTGAGTCGGTTAAGAGTTGGCAGCCCGGACAAGCTGCCGGTTGGAGCGAATCGAGCAGCTTTTCGGCTGAAGTGAGTTCTTCAGCTAAACCGTTAATGCGTGCAAATCTCGCTGGTCGAGAGACGGACGATCTGATGTTGATGGGTGGGAGTCAGCCCAAACTCGAGATTGTAAGTACCAACACTTCGACTGATGTTGTGAGTGGCAAGGGCGGCTTGTCTGCCACGACTGTGTCTACTGGAAATAATATAACCAGAACAACTCTGGAAGTTACGAGTGAGCCGGTTGCGGCATTGACGCTACCGAAAAAGCTCGACGGCACCACCGATGTGGTCGTGCTCCAAACCACTGGACCAAGCATCGTTCCGAACGCACCGAACACCACGATCACGGTTGATAGAACCGACGATCCTTCCGGCGCCGGTTTGACCTCGGCTTCAGCTTGTACGGCCGCGCTCAATGACTGTAGCTTGCGTGGCGCGATCCAGTTCGCAAACCTTCCTGCCAACAACAACACCACGATCAATCTGCCGGCCAACACTTACATCCTGTCGATCAACGGCACCGGCGCAGGCGGTTGCGACGGCAACA
>JBKPNY010000049.1:0-20282 GCA_046732835.1 Gemmatimonadota bacterium
GCGAGGTTCATGCTCCCGCGGATTCCATTCAGTTTCACATTTCAAACCCCGCACTCGGTCACCTCGATCCGATCGCGAAGATTACAAACCAGCTGACAAGCGGGCGTTATCCGGGGTACTGCCTCGACGATGAGGCATCAATTCCTCAGGGATCCTGGAACAACGGATTCGGCGCTGCAGTGACACGTCTTGCGTGGATGGCAAAACGCGCTGTGACGCCGCAGTCAGCCTATGCTGGTCATGGCGGACTCGGTGGACTCGGCGGTGGATTCAGCCCGGTGGGCGCAGTCGATCTTGAAGTATTCCGTGCAACCTTTACCAACGACACGGTCGGTAATAAACCAGGGACGCCGGAAACGGGCACATGGGAGATAGTAACGCTGACGCCACCGGGGTCGATTCTCGTCCAGAATTCTCTCGGTCAGCAGAGCAGCAAGCTCGTCGTACTCAATCAGAGCGGCGGCAACTGCACGAAGAACTGCGGCGGTCTCTATCTGAGAGGAAATTTCGAATCTGCCGGTACTCAGGCTACGACCGGTACCTACGATGCCGAGTTTGACGCACTCCAGGCACAGTCGAACATGAAGGAAGCGACGTTCGCTCTACGCGACAACGCCGACGCGAACATCGCGACGGTCACGTTTGCCGTCCGAAACAACACGAACCTGATTCTTTATAACGACAAGAAAGGCAGCCCGCAGAAGCTGCTTGGAAACTGGGTGCAGGGCGTGCCGGTACATTTCCGTATTCGAGTTACTCTCGGACTTACCACCGGCGATACGCAATCCACCGAAGTCTGGGTCGATCGTGCAGCCACATCGACGTTCGCAAATGTGCCGTTCCTCGCCAATGCCAGTAACTTTGCGCGAATTGTCGCAGACTTCCGCGGCATCGATTCTGGAACGATGGGCTGGGACAACATCATCGTCACGAGATTGTCGGACGAGAACTAGTATCGAAAGTCAGAAAAAGGGGGGCTCTCATGAGCCCCCCTTTTTTTGCCCCTCGTTCAAGTTGCTCACCTAACGGTCGGGATTAACTTTCACGCTTCAAACATCGACAATTAAGAGATGCCCGAATACAAGCTTTCAAGAGTTCCTCGCAATGGTGAGCCTGTCACGTTCAGCGACAACAAGCTCTCCGTTCCCTCACGACCGATCATCCCGTTTGTAGAGGGAGACGGAACCGGCCCCGACATCTGGCGAGCGTCAGTACGAGTATTCGATGCTGCAGTGGAGAAGGCGTACGGCGGGGAGAGAAAGATCGAATGGATGGAGGTGTACGCCGGCGAGAAAGCCTTCAAGCAGTTCAACGACTGGCTCCCTCAGGAAACAGTGGACGCCATGCAGGAATTCCGGGTCTCCATCAAGGGACCACTCACAACTCCAGTCGGCGGCGGAATTCGATCACTGAACGTGACGCTCAGGCAGGTGCTCGATCTCTACGCGTGCATCAGGCCGGTCCGCTATTTCGAAGGGGTTGGAGCACCCGTCAAGGAACCACAGAAAGTCGACGTCGTCATTTTCCGCGAGAATACAGAGGACGTGTACGCGGGAATCGAATGGAAAGCCGGCTCGCCTGAAGCAGCGAAGCTCCGCGATTACCTGAAGACGGAATTCAAGAGCGACATTCGCGAGAATTCCGCGCTCGGCATCAAACCAATGTCGGAGTTCGGATCGAAGCGGCTTGTCGCGATGGCGATCGAGTACGCGATCAAAAAAAATCGCGAGTCGGTGACCCTCGTGCACAAGGGCAACATCATGAAGTTCACCGAAGGCGCTTTCCGCGACTGGGGATATGAAGTTGCGAGAGAAAAATTCGGCGGAAGCACCTGCAGCGAAGCTGACCTCGGAAAACCTGGATCGGAAAACAAGGCCGACGCTGTCGTGATTCGCGATCGCATTGCCGACTCGATGTTCCAGCAGCTTCTTCTGCGTCCGTCGGAATATTCCGTGATTGCAACTCCGAATCTCAATGGAGACTATCTGTCAGATGCTGCAGCAGCTCAGGTTGGCGGACTGGGAATAGCACCAGGCGGAAACGTCGGAGACGGTGTCGCAGTATTTGAAGCGACACACGGTACTGCGCCGAAATACGCGAACCTCGACAAGATCAATCCGGGCAGCGTCATTCTGTCGGGCGTGATGATGTTCGAGTACATGGGATGGAATGAGGCGGCACAGCTTATCGTCTCCGGAATGGAAAACGCGATCAAGCAGAAGAAGGTCACATACGATCTGGCCCGGCAGATGCCGGGCGCGACGGAAGTGTCGACGTCTCAGTTCGGTGACGCGGTGATCGCCGGAATGAAGCAGTAGATGGCCGCAACAGTCACTCTTGCCGGCACGTCCCCCGCGAAGTTTCAGGGATCGCTGCTCGCAATTCCGCTCGGGGAAAACCCTGAAGCGTCATCGTCTGTGAAGGAACTCGATGCAGTACTGGGTGGCTCGATCAAACGATCGGTCGACTCGAGATTCTTTCGAGGTGGGAAGGACGAAGTCTTCTATCTTACCGGCGCAGATGGGACCGCAGCACGCATCGCCCTCATTGGAATGGGAAAAGTTTCCGACCGACCGGGATCGCTTCGAAGGGCCGCAGCGATTGCCGCTCGTCACGCAGCGAAGCTCGGCGGAGGAGATGTCGCGTTTTACGTCGGCGGCAATGATGCTCGTGAAGTCGAAGCAGTAACAGCTGGAATTCTCGCCGGTTCGTGGGAATACAAGGATCTCAAGACACCACCGCCGGAGAATGAACACCGGCAGCCAGTCGCAAACGCAACAATCCTTGCGGACGACACCGACGCAACGCGATCAGCTCTTGCTGCTGGTGAAGCGATTGGAGCGGGGCAGTCGCTGGCGCGCACGCTCGCAATGATGCCGGGAAATCTCTGCACTCCGGATTTTCTTGCGCAGACGGCGCGTGAGATTGCAGATCGGCATTCCATGAAAGTCACCGTGCTCGGACGCGCGGAGATGCAGCAGGAGGGAATGGGCTCATTCCTTTGCGTGGCACAGGGAACTCCGCAGGATCCGAAGCTTATTGCTCTGGAATACTCTGGCGGAGCTCAAGGGCAAAAACCCGTGACGCTTGTTGGAAAGGGTCTGTGCTTTGACAGCGGCGGAATCTCGATCAAGCCGGCGCCGGGCATGGAAGACATGAAGTACGACATGTGCGGCGCTGCCGGAGTACTCGGCGCACTCGAGTCGATCGCGCGAATGAAGCTGCCGATCAATGTTGTGGGACTTGTCGGGTCGACAACCAACATGCCGTCAGGCACTGCCGTAAATCCGGGCGACGTAGTGAAGAGTCATCTCGGCAAATACATCGAAGTGATAAACACCGATGCTGAGGGGCGACTCGTTCTCGCTGACGTGCTGTCGTATGCGCGCAGATTCGATCCAGCCGTAGTAGTCGATGCTGCAACTCTCACAGGTGCATGTGTGATTGCACTGGGTCATACGGCAACCGGAGTGTTCAGCGCGGACGAAGCACTTATCGCTGAAGTGATCGCCGCTGGAAAGCGGGCAGGCGAGCCGGGCTGGTCGATGCCGCTGTGGGATGAGTATCGTGATCTCATCAAATCCGAAGTCGCAGATATCAAGAACACTGGAGGACGCGCAGCGGGAGCAATCACGGCTGCGATGTTCCTCAAGGAATTCACGGAGACATATCCGTGGATTCACCTCGATGTAGCCGGCACTGCATACAGCGAAGCCGATATGGTCGCGCTGCCCAAGGGCCCGACTGGAGTGCCAACAGGAACCTTCATCGAGTTCGTGCGCGGACGGGTGAGCTGAGAAATGGAACGCGCCGGATGATCCGTCGCATCAGCCTCGGCTTTTTCGTCGGGGCTTTTTTCTGTATCGCGCCGGCCGACGTGATCGCGCAGGTCGTCGTTCCCCCGGGAAGCGAAGTGCCAATTCCTCCCAAACCGGAAACCGACACGACGAAAGCGCAGATAAAAAAGGACACGATCAAAGCTGCTTTTGGTCGCATGCCTTCTCCCAAAACGGCTGACATCGGACCGCAGTACGAGTGGAATAGAGAAGAGATGTACGCGAGTGGAGCGTACACCGTCGCAGATCTTCTCGAGCGTGTGCCGGGAACGACTTCGTTCAGAACAGGCTGGCTGATGTCGCCGAAGTTCGTCGCGGTGAATGGCGATCTTCAGCGCATCAGAGTCTTCTACGATGGAATCGAGATGGACAATCTCGATTCTCGAAGCGGCAATCTTCTCGACCTGACTACGATCGATTTGTTCACGCTCGAAAATGTTGTGATCGAAAGATTCGCTCACGAGTTGAGAGTACATCTGCGCAGCTGGCGAGTGGATCGCACGAGTCCCTACACGCGAACCGATATCTACACAGGCGACGAAGACACGAACGTCTATCGCGGGTTTTACGGAAAGCGTTTCGACAACGGCGCGGGACTGCAGCTCGCCGGACAACAATGGAATACGCGGTCAAATCGATTTGGGGGAGGAGGTGATGCACTCACATTCCTCGCACGCGTCGGCATTGCAAGAAAAATGTGGAGTGTCGACGGGTATGCGATGAGACGAAATGCATCGCGTGTTCTGCAGCCGACATTCGGCGATGGCCTGTCGCTGCCGCCATTCGAGGGAACGCACACGCTTGGATACCTTCGCGCCGCGGCGGGCAACCAGAGTGGCGGACCGTGGGTGCAGGCAATCGCTTCGAGTATGCGTCTCGCCGAAACTTCCGACGTTGGAAGTGCGTCGCAGATTCGTCCCGATACCGCCGACTCGACAACAAAGAAGATTCAGTATCTCGCGTCAGCGGGATACACGAGCGGAATCTTCCGCGGATCCATTGCTGATCGGATTCGTGCATACAGGGGAGACGTGTACCATTCGCCAGAAGCGCGTTTCGAGTTCGGAGGCAAGTATGGCGTCGTAGATCTTTTCGGCCAGAAAGATGGCGAAGGAAAACGACGGCGACTCGAGGGAGCATTCAGGGTGACGCCCGTGTCGTTCATTGCGATTGCCGGCGCGCTCTCCCAGGACAATCCTGATCACGAGCACAGCGATGTCGTGATTCCAGACAGCGTTTCTTTCCTGGCTGACTCACTTCTGCCGAAAATCAGATCTGCGAGAATAGAAGTTGGCGTCAGAGTGGTGAATCCATGGATTTTTGGCGGATTCATCACGCGAGACACTGCGGTTTTCGCTGCGCCGACCGTCATCGACACTGTCTATCACGTGCGGCCGATTGGCAAACGTCAGGGGATATACGGCGGAATTCGAGGCAAGCTGTTCAAGGATCTCAATGCAGAGGTGGTCGCAACCCGGTGGGATTCAGCGGGCTTCTACCAGCCTCGAACGCAGGCCCGCTCCGAGCTCAATCTCAACACCCGCTGGCTATCCCGGTTCCCAAGCGGGAGCTTCGGGCTCAAGATCGCGGCGATTCACGAGTACAGGGGACCCGTCCGGTTCCCGATAGCCGATGGTTTCACGTTCACCCGGTCCAGTAACGTCGTATCCGGACTCGTCGAGATTCGCATTCTGAAGGGCGTTGCCAGCTATCAGGTTCGCAACATGTTTGGAACGGACTACCAGATCTTCCCGGATTTCTTCATGCCCCGGTCTGTCGGTGTTTATGGCCTGAGATGGGAGTTCTGGAATTGACAATGCGGGCCTGAAATCCTAACGTTGCCGGCTCAATATGATATCGAGCATGACCGGCTTCGGTTCGGCCGAAGGCATGGTCGGCGCCGCAGGCGTAAGCGTTGAGATCAGAACGGTTAACCACCGTTTCTTCAATCCCAGCATCAAGCTCCCTGGACCATTCTCAAAATGGGAGGGCGATGTCAGGGAGTTGTTGCGACATCGCATTGCCCGTGGTCATGTCGCACTTACGGCTCGCGTTGAGCGAGAACCCGGAAAAGGTGCCGGCATCAACGAGCAGCGATTTGGCGAGTACGTCGCAACCCTTCGCGGACTGCAGGAGCGATTCGGCCTCACCGACAAGCTTGACGCTGCAACGATTCTCAGTCTTCCGGATGTAGTCGACACACACGTCGAAGATCGTGAGATCGGAACCGTCGCCGAGCTGCTCGCAGTGATCGAGCAGGCGATTGGCGCACTGAGACAGATGCGATCGGAGGAAGGTGCGCGGCTCGCCGTATTTCTCCTCGAGCGAATCATGCTCGTTGAAGAAGCCGTCAAAAGGATTCGCGAGAGAGCGCCGATACGGCTTGCGGAACAGGTGACGAGGCTCAAGAAATCAGTGAAGGAGCTTGCGTCTGGAGCCAATGTCGACCAGCAGAGACTAGCGCAGGAAGTTGCAATTCTTGCCGACAAGCTCGACATCGCCGAAGAGCTGGATCGATTTGATTCACATATCGGATCGTTCAGACAATCAGTAAACGAGAGCGGCGCGGAGCCGGTGGGAAAACGTCTCGGTTTTCTTCTTCAGGAAATGGTGCGCGAAGCGAATACAACCGGAAGCAAGGCCAACGACGCTACGATTCTCGCAGACGTCGTAATGATAAAGGAAGAGCTCGAACGAGTCCGCGAGCAGGTCGAGAACATCGAGTGAGCGGGTTTTTCCCGGTCATCCTTTCGTCCCCATCAGGCGGCGGAAAAACAACGATCGCCAAAGCCCTCCTGCGCCGAAGAAACGACCTTGGGTATTCCGTCTCCTGTACGACGAGAAAAGCGCGACAGGACGAGAAACAAGGCCAGGATTATTTCTTTGTAACCCGGGAAACCTTCGAGACCGGCAGAGCCAACGGCGAATTTGCAGAATCCGCTGAGGTTCACGGGAACCTCTATGGGACTCTCCGGAGGGAGGTGGAGCGGGTTCTGGAATCCGGCAGACACGTGGTCATGGACATCGACGTCCAGGGTACACGGCAGTTCGTGGAGGCGTATCCGGACGCCGTAACTGTCTTCCTGATCCCTCCAGATGCTGAAATCCTGCTTTCCAGGCTCAAGGGAAGG
Source organism: Gemmatimonadota bacterium (assembly GCA_046732835.1). GTDB lineage: Bacteria > Gemmatimonadota > Gemmatimonadetes > Gemmatimonadales > Gemmatimonadaceae > UBA4720. The sequence goes on from JBKPNY010000049.1 coordinate 6,968, forward strand.
GGCACAGAAAGCCCTGAAACGCTTGCCCGACGGCTAAAAAGTGCCGTAGAAGAGCTTAGGGCGGTCGACCTTTATAGTTATCTTGTTGTGAACCATGACCTGGACGAAGCTGTCCGGGACGTGTCATCGATCATCGATGCTGAATCGATGCGCTACTCGAGACTCGACGAAATTCATTCCCGGATCGGCGCAATGATTACCGACCTCGAGAGTGAGCTCGCAAAAATGAACAGGAGAGTTTGATGCAGGTTTTTATACCCACTGACGTTGCAAAGCACGCTACCAACAAATACCTCGGCGTTCTTGTCGCGGCGAAGTTCGCCCGCGTCCTGAACGAGTTCCCGCGCGACCGCTCGGCGCCCGGTGAGAAGAAGCTTACCACGCGCGCGCTCGAGGATCTTACCGAAGGTGAGATTCAGTATCGCGTAGTTCCGCGCCGTCGCTCGGAATAACGCCGATGCGGCCTTTTGACGGCCGCAGAATTCTCCTCGGTGTAACCGGGGGAATTGCCAGCTACAAGACAGTCATGCTTGCGCGACTTCTTGCGCAGTCAGGCGCGCAGGTGGATGTGGTAATGACGCGTGGAGCGCTCGAGTTTGTCGGCGCTATCACGTTTGAAGCAGTGACCGGGCGGCGCACCTACTCCGAGATTTTTGGAGCTGGAAACGCGCTCGATCACATCAAGCTCGCACGCGAAGCGGAAGTTTTTGTTGTCGCCCCCGCGACAGCAGATTTCATGGCTCGCGCAGCTCATGGCATGGCAGACGATCTTCTCACCGCATGCCTTTTAGCGAACACGTCGCCCGTTCTCATCGTACCCGCGATGAACGACAGGATGTGGGCAAATTCGCAGACTCAGCGGAATGTCGCTCACCTTCGCGAGCTGAAATACACAGTAATTGACCCGGACGAAGGCCCGCTTGCAGTTGGAGAAGGATCGGGTCCTGGAAGAATGCCTGAGCCCGAGACGATTCTTTCAATGATTGCGAAATCTCTCGAGAAGAAGGGTTCTCTCGAGGGAAAGCGATTGATCGTCACCGCAGGCGCAACGCGGGAGCCTATCGATCCTGTGCGTTTCATCTCGAATCACTCGAGCGGCCGCATGGGAGTCGCAATTGCAGAAGCAGCGATGCGTCGGGGAGCAGATGTCACTCTGATTGCTGGGCATCTCGAAGTTGCGACGCCATCTCGAATCGATCGAGTGGATACGCTGACTGTCGACGAAATGCGCGACGCTGTTGCCTTGGCGCTTCCCAAAGCAGACGTGCTGATCATGGCGGCCGCTCCCGCTGATTTCAGGCCTGCCAGCCGAGCGGATAACAAAATCAAGAAGGGACAAAACATCCCTGCAATCGAGCTCTCTCCAACCGACGACATTCTCGCAAGCACAATCAAGTCGCGAAAGAAAAACGCTGTGATTGTCGGATTTGCTCTCGAGACAGAGGATCTCATCAACAACGCAAAGTCCAAGCTCGAAAAAAAGAATCTCGACATGATCGTCGCCAACAACGCAAATGAAGACGGCGCCGGATTTCGCGTGAAGACAAATCGAGTCACGCTCATTACGAAGGACGGAGCAGCAGACGAAATTCCTCTGATGCAGAAAACAGATCTCGCTGACGTCATTCTCGACAAAATCGAACAGATGCTTGATGGACGCGCGCGATAAGCTTCGTATTTACCTCGAGCAGCGGCGCGACCTTGGAGAGTCGGAGCTGCTCCTGGATTCAATGACAGTTGACGAAGCGCTTCGAACTATCGGTGCCGCCGTCAAGCCGTCGAGCTCTACAAAACCCACTCCTCGAGAGATTGGCGCGTCGAGTCAGGCCGAGGATTGGCGCGCTGCGCTGGGACCGACTCAACCCGCTAAGGCAGTTCCCGAACCACCTGCTGGAATAACAGTCGCAGGGGAAAATGACGAGTTATTCGATACCGACATCATGAGACACGGCTCTCTCACAACAATCGCCAAGGCTGTCGAGGCATGCACACGATGCCCGCTCTACAAAACCGCGACTCGCGGTGTGCCTGGAGAGGGTGATCCGAAAGCGCGCCTTGTATGCGTTGGCGAGGCTCCGGGCGCCAACGAGGACGAAACAGGCCGTCCATTTGTTGGGCAGGCGGGCGGGCTCCTGACAAAAATCCTCGCGGCGGTGAACCTGACGCGCGAGGAAGTATTTATCACAAACGTGGTGAAACACCGTCCGCCCGGGAACAGAAATCCCGCGCCCAACGAGATCGAAGCGTGCAGTCCGTACCTCGTACGGCAGCTGGAGCTTATCAAGCCGAAAGTAATCGTTGCGTTTGGGACCTTCGCAGCACAGACTCTTCTCAACACAAAGACACCGATCGGGAAGCTGCGGGGCGAAGTTCATCGCTATCACGGTATCCCGCTCGTAGTCACTTATCACCCCGCGGCGCTGCTACGCAATCCGTCGTGGAAACGCCCCACATGGGAAGATGTCAAGCTCGCCCGTAGAATTCTCGATAGTACCACCAAATCGTGATCCATACTCCGAGAGAAAACCACCTTACTCCGAAGACGCGGAGCAGGCGGTTCTGTCGGCAATGCTCATGGACCGCGACGCCGTCGACCGCGTCAATGAAATCGTCGACGACACGATGTTCTTCAGGGAAGGCAATCGGCGCATCTATCGCGCAATGCTTGCCCTCTCCGAGCGCGGCGATGTAATCGATCCGCTCACGCTCAGCGAAGAGCTTGGGCGTCGAGGCGAGCTGCAGCAAAGTGGAGGAAAGGACTACGTAGCGTTTCTCGTCGACGCTGTGCCGACAGCGGCCAACGTCGAGTACCACGCGCGAATTGTCCGCGAGAAGGCGCTGCGACGGAGACTCATCGAAGTCTCCACTGCAATCGTTTCCGAAGCTTTTGAATCATCCGCGCCGGCCGGTGAGCTCCTCGATGCGGCGGAGCATCGCATCTTCGAGGTCAATCAGTCGCGCGGGCACGAGGGGTTCACGCGCATCAAGGAGCTCCTGTGGCCGACGATGGAAAACATCGAGAAGCTGCAGCGCGGCGGCGAATCGATTACTGGGGTTCCCAGTGGATTCAAGGATCTGGACGATCTGACAGCAGGTTTCCAGAAGTCCGATCTGGTAATCGTTGCGGCCCGGCCATCGATGGGAAAAACAGCTTTCGTGTTGAACATCGCGCAGAATGCGGCATTGGATAGAAACGTTCCTGTTGCATTCTTCTCGCTCGAGATGAGCAAGGAATCGCTGGTGCAGCGCCTGCTTACATCAGAAGGAAGAGTTGATGCACAGCGCCTCCGCAAAGGAAAGCTTCACGACGATGAGTTCGTAAGACTTGGCCGGGCTGCGGGAATGCTGAGTCATGCGCCAATCTGGATCGATGATACGCCGGGCATTTCGCTTCTCGAGATGAGATCGAAGGCGCGCCGTCTCAAAACGGACAACGACATTGGTCTCATCGTGGTGGACTATCTGCAGCTGATGACGGGCCCGTCCAATCAGGAGAGCAGACAGCAGGAGATCAGCTACATCTCCCGCTCACTGAAATCACTCGCTCGTGAGCTCAAGGTTCCTGTCGTTGCGCTGTCACAGCTCTCGCGCGCGCCGGAACAGCGAACAGGTGAGAACAAGCGGCCGCAACTCTCCGATCTTCGCGAATCCGGCGCAATCGAGCAGGACGCCGATCTTGTGATGTTCATCTATCGACAGGAGATGTACGACGGTCCCGTCGACAAAGATGGCAATTCACTCGAAGGACGCGCGGAGATCATCGTCGGCAAGCAGCGCAACGGTCCAACAGGCTTCGTGAACCTGTACTTCAACAAGACGTACACGCGCTTCGAGAACTACTCGTCACGCTCGCAGGAGCAGTGAGCCCAAAACCACGAAGCGTTTTTCGCTGTACCAACTGCGGCGCGGAGCATCCCCGATGGGCAGGACGATGCGATGTCTGCGGCGAGTGGAATACACTCGTCGAAGAAGCGCTGCCAAAGTCTTCTACAGGAAACAAGGGCGCCGCACGGCGCATCGGCGGACACAAAACGCTGGCCGAAGGTGGCGCTATTGCATCCCCTATCAAGCTGGCAAACGTAGCGGGACGCGCCGAACAGCGATGGAAAACGGGTATCGATGAGTTCGATTTTGTCCTTGGTGGAGGAATCGTCCCGGGCTCGATGATTCTCATTGGGGGCGAGCCCGGAATCGGAAAGTCGACACTCCTGCTTCAGGTTGCGGCAAAGCTTCAGTCTTCGGGACATCGAACGTTGTATGTCTCGGGCGAAGAATCACCGTTGCAGGTAAAGCTCAGAGCAGATCGCCTCACCGCCGAGGCAAGTGATGTGGATCTGCTCGGCGAAACACTTCTCGAGACAATCATCGCCACTGCCGCTGCCGAGGGGCCGTCGGTTCTGGTTGTGGATTCGATTCAGACCGTATTCACCGGCGATCTCGAAGGTGCGCCTGGAAGTGTGGGACAGGTTCGCGAGTGCGCTGCACGACTAATGCGTTTTGCGAAGGAAACGGGCATCACGGTTTTCGTTGTCGGTCATGTTACGCGCGAAGGTGGGATTGCCGGACCAAAGACGCTCGAGCACATCGTCGACACCGTGCTCTACTTCGAAGGCGAAGGAATGCTCGATCACCGCATTCTGCGCGCAATCAAGAATCGTTTTGGAAGCGTTGACGAGATTGGCGTTTTTCGAATGACGGAATCCGGTCTCGATCCAGTGTCGAATCCATCGGAGCTCTTCCTCGGCGACAGAGAGAATCATGCGTCCGGAAGCGCGGTCACTGCACTGCTCGAAGGCTCACGTCCAGTATTGATTGAAATTCAGGGACTCGCGGCGAAAGCAGGCTTTGGAACCCCGCAGCGAGTGGCAACAGGATTCGACAATCGCCGTCTTGCGCTGTTGCTCGCCGTGCTCGACAAGAGAGCGGGTCTTTCTTTTTCCCAGCTCGATGTGTTTCTGAATGTTGTCGGCGGAGTGAGACTGTCCGAGCCGGCAGGAGATCTTGCCGTTGCGGCAGCCCTCGCGTCGAGTGTGTACGATCGTCCGTTGCTGGAAGAATCGATTTTCCTTGGGGAAGTCGGACTTGGCGGAGAGATCAGACCGGTGTCGCAATCGGAGCGACGACTCGCAGAAGCTGCAAAGATGGGAATGCGCACGGCATTCATGTCACGTCGCGCAATTCCGGCACGCGTTCCGAAGGGCATCGAGCCTGTTGGAGTGCGCACGGTGGGAGAGCTCTTCACACAGTTATTTCAGTGACAAGAGACGTCGGCGTTGTGATTGTCGCCGGCGGAAAGGGAACTCGCACAGGCGGCGATGAGCTGAAGCAGTTTCGGTGGGTCGCTGGAAAGCCGATGCTTCTTCACAGCGTTCAGGCATTTCAGGAGCGTAACGATGTGGCGATGGTCGTGGTCGTTCTCCCGTTCGAGCACGTGGGCGATCCACCACCGTGGCTCTTTCAGTGCGATACCGAACGACTCCTGCTGTCTGTCGGCGGTCGACAGCGAACCGATTCAGTGCGCAACGGGCTGGAAGACCTCGGCGATGAAATCAACGTTGTCGTGATTCATGATGCAGCCAGACCATTCGTCACGGCACAGATGATCGACAGCGTCATCACCGAGGCACGCAAGGGAAATGCTGTAACGACAGCCATCCCCGTTGTCGACACCTTGATGCGCGTGGATTCAGACGAACTGTCGATGAACGAGACCATCGATCGCATCGGCGTCGTAAGGGTTCAAACCCCACAGGCATTCCCGCGCGAGATGATTCAGCGGGCGCACAGCGAAGCAATGGGCGCTGGAATCACCGCAACGGATGACACTGCTCTTTGCGAAAGACTTGGAATTCCAGTCGTTATCGTGCCGGGGAGTGAGCGCGCGATGAAAATTACAACCGAGCGCGATTTCGCTCTCGCCGAGGCTCTGAGTATCTTGCGTGAATGAGCATTGGCCCGTTCGCTGTTCCATTCTGGTCGCCGGATGAAATCGAGCTGGCGATTCCTGGCACCATTGCTCATCTCAACAAGCGTCGCGTTCTCGCCTATCCAACCGAAACTGTCTATGGATTTGGTGGCGCTGTCGACAGGGAATCGGTCGCAAATCTCATCGCACTCAAGGGCAGGCCGCCCAACAAGCCGTTTCTTCTCATTGTGGCATCGAGTGACATGATCACGAGGCTTGGGCTTCATCTCACGAGCTATGCGTCGCAGCTTGCCGCACGCTTCTGGCCTGGTCCGCTGACACTTGTTCTTCCGGGAGGAGAGAAGCGCGTTCCGGAACAGCTGCGCGGACCCGAAGGAGGAGTTGCGGTGCGATGGACTCCTCATCGCGGGCTCGCGCGACTGGTTCAGGTTTACGGAGAGCCGATCACGTCTACCAGCGCAAACCGCCCGGGAGTTCCCCCGGCCACGAATGCGCACGAGATTGTAGAGCAGTGGAGCGAGGCAGTTACGCGAGGTGCTCTGCATATTCTCGACGGAGGCCAGCTGAAGGATTCTCCACCTTCCACAGTGGTGGATTGCACCGGCCCGCGTCCACGGGTGATCAGGCCTGGCGCGATCTCATCTGAAATTCTGAGACAGAGTGTTCCCGACGTTGTCGGAGACACCTGAAGACTTGTGAAAATTCTTTTCGTATGCAGCGGCAACACGTGCCGCAGCCCTCTCGCTGAAGCAATCACGCGACGACTTCTCGTCGATGCAAATCGCACCGACGTCGAGGTGTCGAGTGCGGGATCAAACGCGTGGGATGGATCCCCGGCGAGTGACGGGGCTTTGCTCATTGGGATGGAGCGCGGACTCGATCTCTCGGAACATCGATCGCGACAGCTAACCCCGCAGATCGTCAGGGAAAGCGATCTCATTCTTGCGATGGCACCCACCCACGTGGCGCGCGTGAAAGAGCTCGATCCGAAAGCGAACGTACATCTTCTCGCTGGATATTCCTCGGGAGCTGACGGGCATCCCATTCAGGATCCTTTCGGCGGTGATCTTACCGCGTATCGAGAAGCGTTCGACGAAATTGAGCGTGAGCTTTCAGGACTGCTGGAGCGAATACCAGCGACATGATTCAGCGAGAGCGACTAGTCCTGATCGGTCATCCGGTTTCGCAGTCGCTGTCGCCTGTCATGCACAACGCGGCGCTCGAAGCAAAGCGCTGGTCAGTGAGATACGAGGCCATGGACGTCGCGCCCGATGATCTCGATGCAACACTTGCTTCGCTCTCGCGAGTTCGATGCGGCGGAAATATCACTGTACCGCACAAGAAAGCTGCGATGCATTCAATGCGGGTAATATCTGACCTCGCTCACAGTGTTGGAGCGGTCAACACATTCTGGGGCGACGGATACGGCGCGCTGGACGCTGACAACACGGATGTCACCGGCTTCGAAGGCGCAGTGCGTGACCTGCTCGGTGAAATTCCATCGAACGTCAGGGTTGCCGTACTTGGCGCGGGTGGGTCGGCCGCGGCTGTGATGACAGCCCTGGACAGCTGGCCTGGGGCGACCGCAACAGTTCATGCACGCGATCTCGCCCGAGCGATGTCGATGCGAATGCGCCACAATGCTGTTGTGCGCGCGTGTTCGATGCGCGATCCCTGTCTTTCCGATGCAGATATCGTCGTGAATGCAACTCCAATCGGGATGGGCACGGACGACATTCCGGTCGAGATCGATCGCATCCGGCCAGGCGCGGCTGTCCTCGACCTCGTTTATGGATCGCAGGAAACGAATTTTGTGCGAGCCGCACGCGAAGCGGGCCACAGCTCCGCGGATGGGCTCAGGATGCTTCTCCATCAGGGCGTTCACGCGTTCACTCTCTGGTTCCATGAAGAGCCCGACACGGCGGTGATGTGGAACGCACTTCTTTCGGCTACCGGAAGGTCCTGAAGGACATCGTCACGGCGGCCGCAGATCTTCTGCTGCCGGTTTGTTGTGCGGTGTGCGACAGGCTTATCGGGCCCGGCGAGAAGGGAATTGTCTGCGGACATTGCTGGTCACGAGTGCGCGAAATCTCCTATCCGCGATGCAATCGCTGCGGCCATTCCGTCGACAGCCACTCCTGCCGGTGGTGCGTTAACCTTCCTCCTTTCGTCCGGTCAGCGCGATCCTACTGCTGGATTGGACCGGGCACGGGGAAGCAGATTGTTCATTCGCTCAAGTACGACGGATGGACGCGGGTCGGTGATGAAATGGCGGAAAGGATGTCTCACGTGAGCGTTCCCACCGATGTGAGGCTCGAGCGAACCGCTCTCGTACCGGTTCCGCTTTCACGAGACCGGCATCGTGAGCGCGGCTTCAATCAGAGCGAAGTGATTGCTGTTGCGCTTGCAAAATTGTGGCACGTTCCTGTGTGGTCGAATGCACTCGAGAGGAGAACGTCAACGCAGAGTCAGACGCAGTTGACTCCGGGGGAACGACTAGGCAATGTTGCCGGTGCCTTCTCGGTGCCCGCTGCAGAACGCGCTAAATTGAGAGGTGCACACCTGGTTCTGATCGATGACGTTGTAACCACCGGTGCAACATTGCGGGCATCTGCAAGCGCGCTCTTTGCAGCGGGAGCCAGGACAACCAGCTACATGACATTCGGCCGCGCGCCCGCATCGGGCGACCGGCTCTTTCAATAGGAAAATCGAGAATGGCAATCAGGGTCGGCATCAACGGCTTCGGAAGAATTGGAAGGCAGGTCCTCCGTGCGGCAAAAGAACAGGGCGTTGCGGATCTGGATTTTGTTGCGGTGAACGATCTCACCGACACAAAAACTCTCGCTCACCTCTTCAAGTACGACTCCGTTCACGGGACGTACTCCGGCGATGTCGAGAGCGGAACTGATTCGATCACTGTTGATGGTGACGAAATCAAGATCCTCACTCAGAAAGATCCTGCTCAGCTTCCGTGGAAGGATCTTGGAGTCGATGTAGTGCTCGAATCGACAGGCCGATTTACGAATGTTGACGATGCGCGCAAGCACATTACAGGCGGCGCAAAAAAAGTCGTGATCTCCGCTCCCGCCAAAGGTGAAGACATCACCATCGTGATGGGCATCAACAGCGACAAGTATGATGCGGCGAAGCACCACATCGTCTCGAATGCGTCGTGCACCACGAATTGTCTTGTGCCAATGGTGCAGGTGATTCGACAGAACTTCGGTTTCAGGCACGGCTCGATGCTGACTGTCCACAGCTACACCAACGATCAGCAGATTCTCGATCTGCCGCACAAGGATCTGCGCCGGGCGCGTGCGGCTGCGCTCTCGATGATTCCAACAACAACTGGTGCGGCGAAAGCAACTTCGCTCGTCATCCCCGAGCTCAAGGGAAAAATCGACGGGCTCTCGATTCGCGTGCCGACTCCCGATGTGTCGTTTACTGATCTCACAGTCGAAGTCGAGAAAGCCACATCGGTCGCAGAAGTGAATGCCGCGTTCAAGGCTGCCGCGACCTCAGGACCGCTCGAGGGACTTCTTCAGTACACTGAAGAGGAATTGGTCTCGAGCGATTACATCGGGAATCCCGCTTCGTGCATTCTCGATTCCAAGGTCACCAACGTAGTCGACGGCACCATGGTGAAGGTGTCTGGCTGGTATGACAACGAGTGGGGATATGCATCGCGCTGCGTTGACCTGCTGCGCTTCATCGGCTCACGCTTAAGCTAGAGTGCAGAAGCGCACAGTTCGCGATCTTCACGATCACGAAATCGAAAACAAGCGCGCCCTGGTTCGAGCGGACTTCAATGTTCCACTCGACGATAGCCGGCAGATCACTGACGACACTCGCATTCGCGCGGCACTTCCGACGCTGAGACTTCTTCTCGATCGCCGTGCAAAACCAATAGTGCTGTCTCACCTCGGCCGACCCAAGGGAAAGCCCGAGGAGAAATACTCACTGCGTCCTGTCGCGGAGCGTCTTGGTGACCTTCTCAAGAAGAAAGTGAGGTTCGTCGACTCGACGATTGGACAGGAAGCCATCGACGCGACGAATTCGCTCGGCGACGATGAAGTTCTGCTTCTCGAGAATACGCGGTTTCTTGCCGGTGAGGAAAAGAACGATGCAGAGCTTTCAGCGGAGCTTGCAAAGCTCGGTGATTTCTTTGTGAATGATGCATTCGGCGCAGCACACCGTGCGCACGCATCGACAGAGGGAATCACGAGACATCTTCGTCCTTCTGTTGCCGGCCTTTTGATGGAGCGCGAACTCGATTACCTCGGTCGCGCAATTGGGAATGCCGCGCACCCGTTCGTGGCGATTCTTGGAGGCTCGAAGATCTCCGGGAAGATAGATGTGATCGAGCAGCTTCTGCCCAAGGTTGACGGAATGCTCATCGGCGGTGCGATGGCGTGCACGTTCTATCGTGCGATGGGATTGGAGACCGGAAAGTCTCTCGTCGAAGAAGAGAAGATCGACCTGGCGCGCACGCTGATCGAAAAGTGGGGACCGCGGCTCACCCTTCCGCACGACGCGACTGTAGCACCGTCAACCGAGGAGGGAAGCAAAGCACACCACGTGGCGCGAAACGCGATCCCCGCAAATGAAGCGATGCTCGACATAGGTCCTCGTACAGCGGAATCGTATGCGAGAGCGATAGCGTCAGCTAAGACAGTTCTCTGGAACGGGCCGATGGGGGTTTTCGAGAAACCCCCATTCGACAAGGGAACACGCGCGATCGCAGACGCGATGGCGCACGCAACCGACAAAGGCGCAGTGACCATCGTCGGAGGTGGTGACTCTGCAGCAGCAGTCGCTCAGGCGGGACTCGAAAGAAAAATGAGTCACGTGTCCACCGGAGGCGGTGCATCGCTCGAATTCCTGGAAGGAAAAAAACTTCCTGGCGTCGAAGCGCTGGACGATGGTGATCGCGCATGAACCGGCCAGTTCTTGCCGCAAACTGGAAGATGAACAACGGGCCAACGCTGGCCCGCGAATTCATGAAATCTTTTCTCGACCAGTTCCCAAGACAGAACGACAAGACGGTTTTGATTTTTCCTCCAGCTCTCTCACTCTCGACCGTGGCGAGCACTCTGGGCGAGAGACGGGATGTGTGGCTCGGCGTGCAGAACGTGTACTGGAAGGACCAGGGTGCTTTCACTGGCGAGCTTTCCGTTCCGATCGCACGCGATGCGGGAGTGCGAGTGGTCTTGATTGGACATTCCGAGCGACGTCACGTATTCGGCGAGACCGATGATGAAACAGCGTTGAAATGCGCTGCCGTCGAGAGAGGCGGTCTTACGCCCCTTCTCTGTGTCGGTGAAAAAATCGAGCAGCGCGATGCGGGCCAGGCTGAGGTAGTAGTCGTGCGACAGCTGCGTGCCGGATTGTCTCAGATGACGCAGCTCGCAACTAAGGATGTGATGATCGCCTACGAGCCTGTCTGGGCAATCGGCACAGGACGAACTGCAACTCCAGAAGATGCCGCGGCGATGCACGATGTGATCCGGCGTGAAATGCAGTCGATATGCGGAGATCGGGGGCGACTCGCGCCGATACTCTATGGCGGGAGCGTAAATCCGGGGAATGCGAAGTCACTTCTCGCGGCCAGCGACGTCGACGGACTCCTGGTGGGCGGGGCCAGCCTGGACGCGAGCTCCTGGCTGGCGATAGTTCGTTCGTAGGGCATCCGGTGTTATATTGAGCGGTTATTCTGACGCCACTCCATTCGCGATATGCTCTACAACTTTCTTCTGACATTTCTGGTTATCGACGCGCTCGTTCTGATCGCGGCGATTTTGCTGCAGGCGGGTAAGGGAAGCGGCCTCGCTGCCAACTTCGGTGGTGCGAGCTCCTCGCCCGATGCGTTCATCGGAATCCGGCAGGCAGGAACGATTCTCACCAAAGCCACCTGGTGGTGTGCGGGAATCTTTCTCGGGCTCTCCTTCGTTCTGCAGATTCTGTCGACACGAACTCAGGTTCCGAAGTCGGTACTCGAGGACACGTTCGCCAATCCTCCCGCAGCTGCTCCGCCAGTGACGACGCCATCGACTACGGCTCCGGCTGTTCCCCTTGGAACAGCGCCGGCTGCGCCAGTAGCACCGGCACCAGCACCTCCGGCAAAGAAGTAGCGGAGTTGGCTGAGATTCAGACTGTCCCGGGGTTCCTCCTCCTAGAGGACGGAACCCTTTTTCATGGGCGCATCCGCCGTGCGAACGGCTCGTCGGGACGCGCGACAGGCGAGGTTCCAACTGTCGCCGAGGTTGTGTTCTCGACGAACATGACGGGCTATCAGGAGATGTTTACTGACCCTTCGTTCGACGCGCAGATCGTTGTCATGACCGCACCGCAGGTGGGGAATTACGGCATCAATACCGAAGATCCCGAATCGAGTCGTCCGCAGGTTGCGGGAGTTGTCGTTCGCGAGCTCTCGAAGAGCTACTCCAACTGGCGCGCGACTGGTGATCTTGAAGGCTGGTTATCCAAGTCCGATGTGCCTATCCTGCAAGAAGTTGATACACGTCGTCTCACGCGACATCTGAGGTCAGCCGGTGTCATGCGCGGAGTAATTGCGCTGGGCGATACACCGGGTGCAGAAGCACTCGCTGCGCTCGATGCATGTCCGTCGATGGAAGGGCTCGATCTCGCATCGCGAGTGACTACACGCGAGCGCTATTCGTGGGGCAGTCCCGAAGCGACGCGACACATCATCGCATACGATTTCGGAATCAAGCGAAACATTCTTCGTCTGTTCGCGGAGCATGATGCGCGCGTGACAGTTGTGCCTGCCGATACTTCGGCGGAAGCAGTTCTCGCGGAAAAACCGGATGGAGTCTTTCTCTCGAATGGACCGGGTGATCCGGATGCAATCACGTATGCTCCGGATACAGTCCGCGCTTTGGCTACGAGTGGAACACCGGTGTTCGGCATTTGCCTCGGACACCAGGTATTGGGACTCGCATTCGGTGGATCGACCACCAAGCTGCCATTCGGTCACCGCGGTGGAAATCATCCCGTGCGCGAGATGTCCACGGGGCGAGTTTTGATCACATCGCAGAATCACGGGTTTGCAGTGGAAGGCGATGAAACCGGGATCACGGGCGCATCCGATCTGGAGGTCACACACGTGAACCTCAACGACGGCACCATCGAAGGACTGCGACATCGATCGTTGCCTGTATTTGGTGTGCAGTACCATCCCGAGGCGGCGCCAGGCCCACACGATGCCGTCCCGCACTTCGACGAGTTCGTTTCCGCAATCCGAAACAAGCGTTAGAACCACAGTACGCGGTTCTTTCTAATACCTAAGACCGCGCTTTGTGGTTCTTTCTAATACCTAATACCGCGTTTCTCTGGTTTACGCACTTGCTTGACTCGCATCGACTAAAG
>JBKPNY010000050.1:0-1450 GCA_046732835.1 Gemmatimonadota bacterium
CACGATTTTCTAAGGCATGCAGATTGGCTGCGCGCATACCGAGCCAGTGCAGACTTTCTCGATCGGCACTTGAAGAAATAGAAAGTCATCCGCAGATTTCACAGATTACACAGAGAATAAAACATCGCGATACATCACTACAGGCGCGTTGGGCGCTCTGCCTTAAAGGGTTTCTGCCTAATCTGTGAAATCTGCGGATGTTGCCTATGACTACGCGGAATCGGGGCGGGATACTTGGCGGTTTTTCAACCACTTCTCGAACGAAGCCTGGCTCTCACCAGAACGCTTTCCGAGTAATAGGTTCTGGATGCTGATGTCCTCATCAAGGTCGGGCCAATGAATCCCCTCAGCATCGCCGACCAACCGCCAGTTCTTCCGCTCTTCAGAGGTACCGTGCAACAGCCGCGGATACCATTCCAGAGGCGCGGAAACAGACCGTACGTCATTCAGAACAATGGTGAGGCTATCGTCAGTGATGACGACGTCGCTCACTCTGACATCAGTCGTTAAAGAACTCATTTCACTTCGATTGTAGGCGAAGGGCCGTTGGTTAGTAGCCACGCCCGTGAGTGCGTGGCTATTCACTGCCGGCCCTCCGGGCCTAAAAAGCTAGTGCCGCAGCTCAACTTCCACCGGCTTCGCATCATGCGAATCATACCCTTCCGGCCAGTTTGAAATGTTCACGCCATAAGGCCAATCGGCATCAGGCGTCACCGCGAAGCGGATTGAAAGCGGCTGCCCGCGCATTGCGCTCAGTCGCGTCAGGTAACTATTAACGCGCCACTCCTGAATCAAAGGTTCACCACGGGGCTCGACCTCTATCAGCCGCGAGCCGCAATCCCTGCCGTTCACAAACAGCGTGACTCGCGTCTTGATGTTCTCAGGCTTCGCGTCAATCGGCAGCACCGGTTGAATGTGCGCCCGCACAACGACCTCGCTGACGCGTCGGCGATCGGCGCGTTCCGGCACCGTAAATTCCAGCCGACCGACTCCAAAGCCCCAGATGTATCCCGGCCCACCACCGAGTTTTTCAAAGCGCTCGCTGCTCGCTGTTTGCGGCTTGAAGCGGTAAAGAATCGATTTGTCCTCGCGCACAATCATCAACGGGATCGTTGCCGGATCATTTTCGGTGCGTGCCCACGCAAACTGCCGGGGCACTAAATGCTTCGAGCTGTCGAGCAAACGCTCGGGCGGATCAGCAGCCGCGAGTGACGCAAACATCTGCGAAGCGCGTTTCACTTCCCGGAGCACCCCCGCATCTCGCTCGGTCGCATACGTCACGCCGTAACCCCGATTAGGATCGGGCGTCAGGATCCAGAACATCGCTCCGGCACTTCCCGCAGCAACGTTCGACTCAAAAAATGCGCGGTACCAATCAACCTGCGAGAATCCCTCATAGCCCTCGACGCCCATGCCAAACTCTCCCAGCACCAGCGGCTTCTTGAGCGAG
>JBKPNY010000051.1:0-80444 GCA_046732835.1 Gemmatimonadota bacterium
CACGAGCACAAAAAAATCGAGGGCGGTGAAATTCCTCATTCCACCACCCTCGATGAAGGTGTCAGGTCAGCGTGCAACTTACGCCGTGAAAGAGCTACCGCAGCCGCACCCGCCTGTCGCATTGGGGTTCTTGAACGTGAACCCTGAACCCTGCATCGACGACACATAATCGATTGTCACTCCCGAGATGTACTGCGCGGAGAAAGGGTCCACGAAAACCTTGAAGCCGTCGTTCTCGAGCACGAAATCATCTTCCGCGCTGCGATCTTCGATTACGAGGCTGTACTTGAAGCCGCTGCAGCCACCAGGCTGAACGCTGACGCGAAGTCCGCCTTCCTCGCCGGTGACGCTTTCGGCTTCCATAAACTTTCTGACTTCAACGGCCGCGTTGTCGGTGACCGTGAGCTCGATATCAGGTGTTGTCGATGTCGACATTTAAGTTCCTCCAGAGACTTCCGAAATGTAGGAAGTAGAGCGTGCCGATGGTAGAGCACCTGCTGCCCGGAATGAGCGCGATATCCACCAGAACGCAGCGACTGCTATGGCAAGAAGAATCAAACCCATCGTGGATTCGCCGAATACGATCTTGCCGATTCCGAACAAAGTGCAGTACACCGCGACGATGCCGGCGATCCAGTTCGTCCACGGCAGCACACCGCCCTCGATCCCCTCGGCGCCAAAACCAGCGCGTTCCGCGACGCGCCGCCAGCCTGGACCGCCCGGACGAACGCGGCGGTAGAACGAATCGAGAACCTCATCGGGTTCCGGCTTCGTCATGAACGTCACGGCGAGCCATACAACGGTGCTTACAGCGACAGTGATCAGCATGATCGTGGCATCCGAATTCGGATCACCCTTGGCGAAGCGCTGTGGTACTACCTGGAAACAGATCGTCGATACAGCGAATGATGCGAGCATTGCGGAGATCTCGGACCATGCATTGATCCGCCACCAGTACCAGCGCAGGATGAGAACCAGTCCTGTGCCCGCGCCGAGTGCGAGGAGGAATCTCCATGCCTGCTCGATCGATGACAGTTGCGATGTCACGCCGATCGATGCGATGAAGAGCAGCACGGTTGCGATTCGTCCGACCTTGACGTAGTGGTGGTCGGTCTCATTCGGCTTGAGAAACCGTTTGTAAAAATCGTTCACCAGGTACGATGCACCCCAGTTGAGATGCGTTCCTACGGTTGACATGTACGCTGCCGCGAACCCTGCCATCATCACGCCCTTCCACGGAGTGGGAAGCAGGTCGACAAATGCGTGGACATAGCCGGATTCCTTGTCGACCAGGCCGGGGTAGAGAATTACGGTTGCGAGACCCGTGACGATCCACGGCCACGGACGAAGCGCGTAGTGCGCGACCTGAAAGAACAACGTCGCGAGGACTCCGTCGCGCTCCGTCTTCGCCGAGAAAATTCGCTGCGCGACATAACCGCCACCGCCGGGCTCCGCACCCGGGTACCATGCCGCCCACCATTGCACGGACAGAAAAACTCCGAGCGCGAGAAGCGGCATCCAGGGATATGCGTGAAATCCAGTATCGGTCACGGTTACCGGCAGAACTGAAAGCGCCGCATCGCCGGATCCAAAATGCTCGGCGAGCTTTTCCTTCATTACGGTAATGCCACCGACCGCTTTCACCGAGTACACCGCGAGGATCACAACTGCACTCATCTTGATCACGAACTGAATCAGATCAGTCCATAAAACTGCCCACAGTCCCGCAGCCACCGCATAAACCACAGTGATGAGGAAGCAGATCCCAACGGCGAGATATGGTGATACGCCGAGGGAAATGGTGAGGATTTTTATCATCGCCCGTGTTACCCAGCCGAGGATGATGAGGTTGATCGGGATTGCAAGGTAGAGGGCGCGGAAGCCGCGCAGAAATTTCGCAGAGCCGCCACTGTACCTGATTTCGGCGAACTCGACATCGGTCATCACATTGGCGCGGCGCCACAGCCGGGCGAAGAAAAACACGGTGAGCATGCCGCTCATCACCATGTTCCACCATAGCCAGTTCCCGGCGACGCCGTGTGCGGCAACCATTCCGGTGACGACGAGAGGAGTGTCAGCAGCGAATGTCGTCGCGACCATCGATGCGCCAGCTAACCACCAGCTGACGTTGCGTCCGGAGAGGAAATACTCGTTCAGACTCTCTCCACCGCGTTTGGTGAACAAGAGGCCGATCACGGTCGACATCAGGAAGTAGGCGACTACTATCGCCCAGTCAATCGCGGACAGAGTCATGAGGGTCTCGTGGTGGTTGCGTGTTGCCTCAACAGCGCGAGCGATTGTAAACAGTGGCGCGTATCATTATGTATCCGGCCACGATGTCGACAACTATACCGAAATGAAGAAACCAGCGCGACAGACAATTCCACTTCTGACACTCCTGGCAACTGCCTGCACCGTAACCAGCGGAAGGCTGGATCCCACGTATGAACTGGCGGCTGAGCGTGTGAAGCCCGGCATATCGGTTCTTCTGAGCGACAGCATGGAGCTCATTCGCGGAAAGAAGATCGGTCTCCTGACGAATCAGACCGGAATCAACGAACGCGGTGATTCCGACATCGACCTCCTGCGGGACGCGCGCGCAAAGAAAGCGAACGTGAATCTTGCGATCCTGTTCTCGCCGGAGCATGGCATTCGTGGGACTGAAGATCGGGAGGGAATCGCAAATTCGGTTGACCAGAAAACGGGACTGCCGATCATTTCTCTCTACGGTTCGCAAACCACCGCGCCGCCTGACACCGAAATGCGAAAGATCGATGCACTTGTTTTCGATCTGCAGGATATCGGCACGAGAACGTGGACGTATGTAGGCGCGATGATCTACTCCATGCGAGCCGCAAAGCGCACCGACAAGATGATCATCGTTCTCGACCGGCCAAATCCAATCACCGGATACTATGTAGAAGGTCCGGTGCTCGATTCTTCGCTCGCTAACGCCGACGATCCGACTCCATCGAAGCCTGGACAGGCGTACGCTTTGTACCCGGTGCCGCTGAGACACGGCATGACCATCGGCGAGATGGCCCTCATGTTCAACGAAGTCCTCGGCATCAATGCGAATCTGAAGGTTGTTCCGATGAAAGGCTGGCGGCGCGAGCTGTGGTTCGATCGCACTTCACTTCCATGGGTGAGGCCATCGCCGAACATGCCGAGTCTGCAGAGCGCGATGCTGTATCCGGGACTGGTTGCGTTCGAAGGATCGAATTTGTCTGTCGGCCGTGGAACGACGACCGCTTTTCAGATCATTGGCGCGCCGTGGCTCAAGTCCGAAGAAGTCGTGAAGATGCTGAGGGACCGCGAGATCAGGGGAGTTCGTTTCCTCGTAGAGCAATTCACTCCCGTCAATCCGACTGACAGCAAGTTCGGCGGCCAGCGGATCAACGGAATTCGAATTCTGGTCACGAATCGAAATTCGATGCAGCCGTCGCGTGTTGGTGCAGCGCTGCTGTGGGCGATCAACAAGACATCGCCGAATGATCTGAAGCTCGACAATCGAGCGTTCGATCTGCGCTTTGGAGCTCCGCGAATTCGCGAAGCTCTCATGCGGGGCGAAGATCCCGATGTGGTAATCGATCGCGAGTACCGTCCGGCATTCGAATTTCGAGAAAGGACGCGGAAGTACCTTCTATATCAATAAGCACGTCTCTTGCACTCGCAAGCGAACCTCTACGAAAGAGGCATCAATATGAAGACATTTCTCGCTTCGCTAGCGATGGCGGTTGCGTTAACCGCATGCGGGCCTCGCCAGGTCGAGGTGACAACAGGCCCGGCTCCGGCTACGGCTGATGTTTCGATAAAGTTCACCAACAATCTGACGCAGGCGGTCAATCTTTACGTGACCAGTGCCGGCACGGATGTATTTCTGAAGCAGGTTGCCGCCAGCTCGGTCGAAGTCGTGCCCGTGCGCGGAATCGCTGCAGGAACCACCGTTACGCTCAAGGCCCGGACCGTCGATGGAACCCGAACCTACAGCCGCGACAACATCTATCTCGCGGCGAATTACGACTGGCGCGTGCCATAGCCTTAACTTGCGAAACTGGATAACTTTACGGGTCGAATCGACATACGGTTCGGCCCGTTTTGCTACCAGTCCCTGAGTCCGGGACCCGGTAGCTTCTTTTTGCGCCCGACAGGGATGAACACAATCTGGAAAGCCATAATGAAGGGATACCTCCGGCTCATCGAGCCGGTGGCAGGCCTGCTCGTACGGCTTGGTGTAAGTCCGAACATGCTGACAAGCGTCGGGACACTCTGTACGGTTATCGGCGGTGTTGCCTTCGCGACCGGCCACATCCGGACAGCCGGCTGGATCATCGGTCTCACTGCGATTTTCGATGTGCTCGATGGGACCATTGCCCGACGGACAGGAAAGGCGACTGTCTTTGGCGCATTCTACGATTCCACGCTCGATCGTGTTGCCGATGGAGCACTGCTTGGCGGAATTGCGTGGTTCTATGCAACCAGCGCCATCTATGCGAATCGTTTGATGCTTGCTGTCTCGATCCTGGGAATCGTCGGAACTTTCCTTGTCAGTTACACGCGTGCTCGCGCCGAAGCGCTGGGAATAGACGCCAAGGTCGGAGTGATGCAGCGACCTGAACGCGTCACGCTTCTTTCCGCACCGCAGGCGTTCTTCGGGCTTGCCCTGGGGGGCTGGATTTTCGCCGGTGTAGTTGCAATCCTTGCGGTTACCGCCTGGATCACCGCAGTTCAGCGCATTCTCTTTGTGCGCAGCTCGTCGCTGAATGAAATCGCGACACCTCTCACAATCATCAACAACGAAATGACCCCGTCCGGGGAGCAGGCTCCCTCGAGACGCGCTCAATCATAATCAGGAGATTCTCATTGGCTTCTTCCTCTGACGTGCGCACTCCGCCAAAACCGGCTACCGGAAAGCTCGGCATTCTTACACCGGGGCTCGGTGCAGTCGCTACGACCTTCATGGCAGGTGTAGAGAGTGTGCGGCGCGGGTACTCCAAACCGATCGGGTCTCTCACTCAGATGGCAACAATTCGCCTGGGTAAAAGAACCGAGAACCGGTCGCCCCTGATCAAGGATTTCGTTCCGCTCGCGTCGCTCGATGACATCGTGTTCGGTGCATGGGATCCAATTCCCGATGACGGCTATACAGCGGCGAAGAAGGCGGGAGTGTTGTCGGGAGAAGATCTCGAGCGCGTCGCAGACTTCATGAAGTCGATCAAGCCGATGCCTGCGGTATTCGAGAATCATTACGTCACGCGCATTCACGGACAGAATGTCAAGAAAGGTTCCAAGCGCGAGCTCGTTGAGCAGCTCCGTCAGGACATGCGCGACTTCAAGTCGAAGAATGGGCTCGACCGCGTTGTGATTGTGTGGTGTGCATCGACTGAGATCTACATCAAGCCTGGTCCGACTCACGCCACAATCGAAGCGTTCGAGAAAGCGGTTGATGCGAACGATGAAACCATCGCTCCGTCCATGCTTTACGCGTACGCTGCAATCCTCGAGGGAGTTCCGTTCGCCAACGGTGCACCGAACCTCTCGGCAGATGTGCCTGCGCTGATTCAGCTCGCGATTGACCGGGGTGTTCCGATCTCCGGAAAGGATTTCAAGACCGGTCAAACGTGGATGAAGACCGTGATCGCCCCCGGTCTCAAAGCAAGAATGCTCGGACTCCAGGGATGGTACTCAACCAACATCCTCGGCAACCGTGATGGTGAGGTGCTCGACGATCCCGCGTCGTTCAAGACAAAGGAAGAGTCGAAGCTCTCAGTTCTGCACACGATTCTTCAGCCGGAGAAATAT
The DNA here is from genome assembly GCA_046732835.1 of Gemmatimonadota bacterium. Classification (GTDB taxonomy): domain Bacteria; phylum Gemmatimonadota; class Gemmatimonadetes; order Gemmatimonadales; family Gemmatimonadaceae; genus UBA4720. The sequence goes on from JBKPNY010000051.1 coordinate 5,803, forward strand.
CCTGACCTGTACAAGGATTTCTCACATGTCGTCCGCATCAACTACTACCCGCCGCGCGGCGATAACAAGGAAGGATGGGACAACATCGACATCGTGGGGTGGATGAACTACCCGATGCAGATCAAGGTCAATTTCCTCTGCCGCGACTCGATTCTTGCAGCACCTATCGTCCTCGACCTTGCTCTCTTTTCTGATTTTGCCGGACGCGCCGGAATGAAGGGGATCCAGGAATGGCTTTCGTTCTACTACAAGAGTCCAATGGCGGCGCCGGGTCTTCAGCCCGAGCACGATCTATTCATCCAGCAGACAAAGCTGAAGAACACGCTTCGCTACCTGATGGGCGAAGAGCAGATTACTCATCTCGGACTCGAGTACTACGCGTGAAAATGCGGGTTGCCGGACTTGCTGTTGTGAGTGCGATTGCGCTGGGATGCGGTCCCGGCCCCAAGGCGCTGGACAATCGACAGTGGTCCGACACTTTCGAATTTCACATCACTGTCGATCCGTCACCGCCGCGGGCGATCGAAGACGCGACGTACAAGATCGTGGTGCTGGACAAGAAGACCCGTGAACCAATCGAGACAGGCGAGGGCCGCGTCTTTGCGACGAGCAAGGATGGAGCGAATACCGACGATGGTCTCGCGAAAGCAAAAGAAGTCGGGACCTATACCGGACGTCTCTTCTTTCCAACGACAGGTGACTGGGCAGTAGCGCTTCAGTTCCGCCGCGATTCAACGCAGCGCCTCGAGCGTGTGGACTGGGTGCAGGCCGTGAACAACCCGAGCGGACAATAACAGAATCATGCGGCATTTTTTCAGGACTCAGCTCACACCGGCCGACGTCCTTCGCGTCGCCGATGCGTTTTTCCCGACTCTTCCCCTCGAGCGCTCCGCACACACGGCGCGCTCGCGGACTTTCTCCGGTCTTCTTGGAACTCTTCAGCTGAGCGTCAAGAAAGAAGGCGGACACTACACGTTCGTCGAGATCAACACAGACCAGGTGGGAGAAAGCCGGCTCGATCGGAATGCAAAACGCTTTTTTGTCGAGCTGCATCGCAAGTCTGACCCATCGCACAAGCTCGAAGCAGCGTACTAGGCTGTGAACAAGGCGGCTGAGGAGCGCTACCTCGCCCGGCTGGAATCCGCGCGCGATGAATGGTGGAGCTCAGGAAATTTTGACACGTGGAAACGGCTCTACACGAGCGAATATCCACGCGGATTTCTCATCATCGATACACTCAGGAAATACGCACCCGAATTTCAGGTGCGCGGCTCATCCGTGCTCGATGTCGGATGCGGCGATGCGGGAGCGTTGATCGCATTCGCAGAAGAAGGAGCCAAGGCGGCAGGCATCGAGACGTTCGAGACGAGTCTCGAGCGGGGAAGATTGCGCGCATCAGATCACGGCGTTCAAGTCGATTTGAAAAAAGGCGCAGCCGAATCGATTCCATTTCCTGACAACACATTCGATCTCGTGATGCTCGACAACGTTCTCGAGCACGTGAATGATCGTCCGCTCACGCTTCGCGAAATCCGGCGCGTGCTGAAGCCGGGTGGACTGCTGTACATGGTGACTCCGAAACCATTCTCGCTGTACAGCCTGTGGAATGATCCGCACTATGATCTCGCCGGCCTCGTGCTGATGCCGAGGAGCATGCAGATCTGGTATTTCGAGGAAGTTCGGGGTGGCGGGAAAGGAACCTACGATGTTGGTGTGATTCCTACGAGATACCGCATTCGCAAGCTTCTCGCAGATGCAGGATACACCATCACCGTGTCGCCTCGCGAGCTGTGGATCAACTATCTGCGCGATCGAGTCTCGCGCCCCGAAGAAGTTCGCGCCGGCGTGAAGCGAAAGATGTCGTCCTACATCTCGAAACGCCGGTGGCCGTTTGAGAATCCGGTGATGCGCTGGCTGTGGGATGTGAGCGTCGGGTCGAACTTCATCATCGCCAAGGCGCCCAGGTGATTCCGAAGGTGGTTCATGTCATCTACGACGATCCGGCAAATCCGTGGGTAGGTGGCGGCGGGGCAGTGCGTGTGCGCGAGCTGTACAGGCACTTGATCGGCCGGGTGGATGTCACCGTCGCCACTGGAAATTTTCCCGGCGCACGCGACGAAACGATATATGGGATCCCATACATCCGGCTCGGCGCAAAAAAGCCGTATGCGTGGAGCCGGCTGACCTTTGGCCGTGCGGTTACTCGAATGCTCAAGACTGCGCCATATGACGCAGCGATTTTCGATTTCTCCGGATACAGTCCTGTATTCCTTCCGCGCAACCGGAAAACCGGGGTGACAGTTCATCACACGACGGAGCCGACGGCTCGCCATCGCTGGGGACGCGTTCTGTCCTTTGCTCTTGGCAAAGTGGAGCAATCCATGATGCGCCGCGCCAAACGCGCGAGCGCGACATCGTTGTCGTCTCGAGAGACGATCGAATCGATTGCACCGGGAATGCCCATCGATATGGTGCAGGCAGGAGTTCCCGAGGAATTGTTCACGCTGGAGAGAGACCCGAAGGGATTTCTGCTTTACTTCGGCCGACTCGACATCTTTCACAAAGGGCTCGATACACTGCTCCAGGCTATAGCGTTGATTGCCAGAGAAAAGCCGAACGTCGAAATCAGAATTGCAGGACGCGGGAAGGACGCGGAAGGTGTCGCAGATCTCGCGCGCAGTCTTGGAATCGAAAAAAATGTGAAGCTGCTTGGCGCAGTCTCCGATGCTGACAGGAACGAGCTGCTCAAGGGGGCAGAAGTTCAGCTGATGCCGTCACGTTTTGAGGGATTTGGTCTAGCGGCTGCCGAAGCAATGGCTGCTGGAGTTCCGCTTGTCGCCAGCTCCGCAGGTTCATTGCCTGAGGTGGTCGATGCGCCGCGAGGCGGCGTGCTGGTTCCTCCGGGAGATGCCCGCGCACTGGCAGATGCGACACTCGATCTCCTGAATAACCCGGGAGCGAGAGAGTCTCTCTCTTCCTCAGCACGGATGTCAGCACGCAGATTCAGTTGGAGCGCTGTTGCCGACGCGCATCTCAGATTCATTCAGAACATCGCAACATCATGACACCGAAGACCGCAGCACGACGCAGTAATTCTCAGAAAGAGCCGGGTACATCGCTGTCTCGAGCGCAGCTTCTCGAGATGTACTACTACATGCGCCTGACCCGCTCACTCGAGGAGCGACTGGTCAATCTTTACCGGCAGACAAAAGTAGTCGGCGGATTGTTCAGGTCACTTGGCCAGGAAGCTGACGCTGTAGGGAGTGCATATGCACTCGATCGAAAAAAGGGAGACATCCTCTCGCCTCTCATTCGCAACCTCGGCTCGATGCTCGTTCAGGGCGCGCAGCCCAACGAGATTATCAAACAGTACATGGCGAAAGGAGATTCACCAACACGCGGTCGCGAGCTGAACATTCACTATGGCGATCTCGTGCGCGGATTCATCGGGCAGATCTCGCACCTCGGTGACATGGTTCCAGTGATGGCGGGTGTCACTCTTTCATTCAAGATGCGCGGTGAGGATCGTGTTGGTCTGGTTTACGTCGGCGATGGCGCCACGTCCACTGGCGCGTTTCACGAAGGAATAAACTTCGCTGCAGTGCAGCGCTGTCCTCTCGTTGTAATCGTCGAGAACAATGGCTACGCGTATTCGACTCCGTTGTCGAAGCAGACTGCAGCAAAGCAGATGGTCGACAAGGCAATCGGATACGGAGTTGTCGGCGAGCAAGCCGATGGCAACGATGTCATCGCTTCGTATGAAGTAACAAAGCGTGCTGTAGATCGCGCGCGCGCCGGAGAAGGCGTGACGCTGATCGAGCTGATGACATACCGGCGCAAGGGTCACGCTGAGCATGACAATCAGTCGTACGTGCCTGCAGGTGAGATTGATCGATGGGCAACCACTAATGATCCAGTCGATCGGTACATACGCGTTCTGACCGAGCAGTTCAGCGTCGACGAGTCGGAGCTCGAGACAATCGATGCGCGTGTCACGACCGAGATTGATAAGGCCACGGACGAAGCCGAGGCTTCGCCGATGCCTGAGCCGGCTGACGCGCTGGTTGGCATCTACGCTGATCCACCGTCAGAGAAACCGTTGTGGTTCCGCGAAGGTGTGAGAGCCGCTGTCGACGTGAATGAGCGCCCCTCGAGCTGGGGGACTCACGATGTCTGAGATCACTTTCCTCGAAGCCATTCGCGAGGGTCTCGCCGAAGAGATGGAGCGCGACAAGGATGTCTTCATTCTTGGCGAAGACATCGGTGCATATGGCGGTGCGTTCAAGGTCACCGAAGGTTTGATGGCGAAGTTCGGTGAGTCGCGTGTCATCGATACACCGATTTCCGAGGTAGCGATTATTGGTGCAGCAGCCGGCGCAGCACACATGGGAATGAAGCCCGTGTGCGAGATGCAGTTCATCGATTTCATCTCGTGCGGATACGACATGCTCACCAACTACGTCGCAACCGCGCGCTACCGAGCGATGCTTCCGTGCCCGATGGTGGTGCGCGGACCAAGCGGCGGCTACGTCCGCGGTGGTCCGTTCCATTCGCAGAACCCGGAGGCTGCGTTCCTGCACACCCCCGGCCTCAAGATCGTCTATCCGGCGACCGCGACCGACGCCAAAGGATTGATCAAATCAGCAATTCGCGACGAAGACTGCGTGCTATTCTTCGAGCATAAGTATCTGTATCGTCGCATCAAGGACGAGATGCCCGCTGGCGATCACCTCGTTCCAATTGGAAAAGCGAGAACTGCGCGGGAGGGGAAAGACGTGTCGATAATCACCTACGCGGCAACCGTCTGGAAATCCCTCGAGGCGGCGGAACAGCTCGAGAAAGAAGATGGACTCTCCGTCGAAGTGATTGATTTGAGATCGATTGCGCCCATGGATGATGATGCGATCATCGCCAGCGTCAGGAAAACGAATAGGGTTCTCATCGTTCACGAAGACACGCGGACAGGCGGCGTTGCGGGAGAGATTACCGCGCGCATCAACGAGCTCGCGTTTGAATGGCTCGATGCCCCGATTCTTCGCGTGACGGCAGCGGACGTTCCTCTTCCGTATTCTCCGCCGCTCGAGGACTACGTTTTGCCCCAGACGAACGATATCGTCAAAGCCGTAAGGCGACTCGCCGCGTACTGATGGATCCCGCGGACGAGTTCAGGACGTCACGATATGTAGGTGTTGGATGCGTCACCGCCATTGCAGGGCTGTTCAGCGGCGGAATGACAGGGGTGATGGTCGCGAAGATGGTCGGCAGCTTTCGCGGCTGTAAACCTGAGCCTGAATTACCCGCATGCGATTGGCACGTGTACGCGGGTGTCGGTATGTTGATTGGTATTCTTACGCTTCCCGTTCTGGCGTTATCTCGAATAAGGCGCGGCGACCGGGAGAGAGAGCAAAAGGACCAGGAGAATTAGTGGCCCTAGTTGACATAATCATGCCCCAGATGGGGGAATCCATCGCCGAGGGGACGCTTTCAAAATGGCTGAAGAAGGTCGGCGATGAGGTAAAGCGCGACGAGCCGATTTTCGAGATTTCCACCGACAAGGTCGACGCCGAGATACCAGCGCCGTCTGCCGGGACGATCACGGAAATAATCGTCAAGGAAGGCGAGACGGTTGCCGTCCAGACGGTTGTAGCACGACTTGAGACAGAGAAAGGCGCAGCCGCTGCTGCGACCGCGGCTGCCGCAGTACCAGCTGAAGCCGAGTCGACGGCAAAAGTCGCGCAGGCAGCGAGCGGGGGCCCCACCCCGAAAAGCGAATCTATCGCCGCTACCGCCGCACCCTCCCACCAGATGTCCGCCCCTGCAGCCGCTTCACCGCGAAGCAACGGCAATTCGTTCGAGGACCGCGTTCGCACCCGGTCTTCACCGCTCGTCAGAAAAATTGCCGCTGAGCACGGACTCGATATCGCCGCGCTTCAGGGAACCGGCGTTGCCGGACGCGTCACCAAAAAAGACATACTCGGCTTCATTGAATCAGATGCGCCAATGCCAGGTCGCATGGCATCGATGCACGCACCGGGCGGAGTCGAGATTCCGCACGGTCCGATGCCCGAGCCATGGCCGGGAGATACAGTCGAGCCGATGTCCAAGATGCGCGCGCTCATCAGCGATCACATGGTCGCGTCGCGACGCACATCTGCCCATGTCACCTCGTTCATGGAAGTCGACCTCACTCGCGTATCGCGCATTCGAGCGAAGAAGCGGGCGGACTTCGAAGCATCGACAGGACAGAAGCTGACGTATCTGCCGTTCATTATCTCGAGCGTCGTGAAGGGACTGCGCGCATTCCCGATCATGAACTCGTCGGTCGCGGGCCGGAACATCATTTACAGAAAACCGGTCAACATCGGCGTTGCAGTCGCGCTCGACTGGGGACTGATCGTTCCCGTCATCAAGAACGCGGAAGATCTCTCGCTTGCTGGAATCACTAAGTCGCTCAACGACCTCGCGTCGCGAGCCAGAGCAAAGAAGCTTTCGCCTGAAGAAGTCCAGGATGGAACGTTCACCATCACCAATCCCGGTGTATTCGGATCGCTGATGGGAGCGCCAATCATCAATCAGCCGCAGGTCGCGATCCTGGGCATTGGTGCGATTGAGAAACGCCCGAAGATTCTTCCGGGAATAGACGGGGAAGACACAATCGCAATTCGCACCTGCGCGTATTTCTCGATTTCGTTCGACCACCGCATCATTGACGGTGCGGTAGCAGATCAATTCCTCGCTTTCGTCAAGAAAACTCTCGAGGAATATCAGGAGAGCGCTGTCTGATGCCGGGCGTACTTACAATTCAGCGGACCACCGTTCCCGCTTCCGAACGCGAGAAGTATTTCGAGCGGATTCGTGCATCGCACAGTCATTACGCTGCGGCGGGCTGCAGATTTCGCGTGTTCGAGGAGGGCGGCCTTCAGGGTGCATTCATCGAGTTCGTCGAAGCTGACGACGAGACGACTCTTACGGTCGCGCACGCAAACGCGCCTCACCGGATTCTCGATCCGGCGCGCATCTATAATGAAACGGAGATCGGCAAGAATGCCGGCTAGAAAAGTTGTAATCGACGGGCAGGAATGGAGCGTTTATCCGTCCGGCTTCATCACGCAGTACGATCAGGATGAATTCGGTTTGTTCTTCGCTCGCGGAACGGGCTTGGGTCGCGAAGTTCGCGTGACGCGCTACTCTCCGCAGGGCACACGCTCCCGCGAACAGTCATTCGCGGAGCTCAACGAGAATAAACTGCGCGAGCTTTTTCAGCAGTCACAGCCGAGCTTCACCTCTCCCGAGGCCGGCTACAGACAGTGATGGATGCGGGGCAGGCCGACAGGCCGCCCGGCGAGGTCGACCTGCACATGCACTCGACCGCGTCCGATGGATCGCTTGCTCCATCGGCAGTTGTCGATGCAGCGCGAGCCGCCGGGCTTGCAGCGATTGCGCTGACGGATCACGACACGCTCGCCGGGCTTCAGGAAGCACAGCTTGCAGCTGAGCCGCTGGGAATTCGTGTTGTTCCCGGCGTCGAGCTCAGTGCTCACGACGGACCGCGCGAGATTCATCTTCTTGCTCTGCATGTCTCCAAGCCTGAGATGATGGAGTCGCAGCTCTCGACATTTCGCGATGCGCGCGAAACCCGCGCACGCAACATCGTTGAGCGACTGCGACATCTCGGTATCAACGTCGATCTCGAGACCGTGATGCAGGAAGCCGCAGGTGGTGCGGTTGGTCGTCCGCATGTTGCCCGCGCGCTCATTCGCGGCGGACACGTCCGCGATTCACGCGAAGCATTCGATCGCTACCTCGGCGCAGGCCGGCCAGGATTTATTCCCAAAGCGAGGCTCGAGATTCATGAGGCGATCGAGCTCACTCATTCCGCAGGTGCTCTCGCGATCTGGGCGCATCCCGGACAGGACGGTCGACGAGAACGAGTGGAAGGATTTGTGAAACTCGGACTCGATGGAATTGAAGTTCGTCATCCGAGTCACCTGGCAGAAGACGTTAAGCGCATCGCTGCACTCGCAGATTTCTTCGGACTTGTCCCGAGCGGCGGGTCTGACTGGCACGGATCGATGGAGGGCCCGCGCACAATCGGCAGCATGCACGTTCCACCTGCGTGGCTGCACCAGCAGGACATTCTTGCTGCGCGCCGCAATTCGGCGGAGGTCGCATGAAACTCGCTGGTGGTACAGCCGTCGTTACCGGCGCAGGGCGCCGAGTGGGGCGCGCGCTCGCGCTCGCGTTAGGTGCTGAGAAAATGAACGTCGCTGTTCATTACAACTCGGCCGCTGAGGAAGCTGACGAAACGGTTTCTCTCATCGAGAAGGCTGGCGGAAAAGGAAAAGCATTTCGCGCCGATCTATCGAAGCCGGAATCACCCGCGCAGCTCATTCGGGACGTCGTGAAGGAAACAGGTCCGCTGAATGTTCTGATCAACTCTGCAGCGGTGATGAAGCGACAACCGTTCGGCTCAGTGACGCCAAAGGATTGGGACGAGACGTTCACGCTGAATCTGCGCGCGCCATTTTTTCTCGCCCAGGCAGCCGCGGCTGAGATGCCTGATGGTGGAGCGATAGTGAACATCGCCGATCTCGCGGCATTCGAGACGTGGCCGTCGTACATCCCGCATTCGATTTCCAAAGCGGGGATCGTCAAAATGACAGAAGGTCTTGCTCGCGTGCTTGCGCCAGCCATTCGTGTTAATGCAATCGCACCCGGTGCAGTTTTGCTCCCTGACGACTGGAGCGACAAAACAGGAGAGCGTCTTTCTGACACGACGCCGCTGCACCGCCTGGGCGATCCTCAGGATGTTGTCGATGCCATGCTCTATCTCCTTCGCGCCGATTACGTGACGGGAGAAACCATCGTTGTCGATGGCGGAAGGCGCATCAGGAAGTGATTCGTCGTCTTGCGCTCGCTGTTCTCGTTTTAACGGCATGCAGCCCGGAAAAAAAGAATGAATCGATAGAAGGTCGCTGGCGCGGAAGTGCGGTCGCGTTCGGTGACAGCTCACCCCTTACGGTCGACTTCCGCGCGGATTCTGATTCGCTTCGCGCCTTCGTATCGATGACGTCGGAAGCGATGCTGTTCGAGAAGCCCCTTCGAAACGTGATCCTTCACGGCGACTCGCTTCACATGGAGCTCGCCAACAATCGCGGTGAAGCCGCGCTCTTCGACGGGTACGTGATGGGTGACACCATCAACGGGTCATTCAGAAAAAATGCGAACCAGGTGTACGTCAAACTCGTTCGCACAGCGAAGTCGCTCCCGCCGCGCCCGTATGAGCAGAAGAATCTCAGGTTCGCCTCGAAGGACGGAACAGTTCTGGAAGGGACCGTATATCTGCCGGAGACCAGGGCTCCTCATCCGGCCGTCGTATTCATTCACGGCTCAGGTCCTTCGGACAGAAGTGATTTCAATTATCTCGCTGACGCGTTTGCACGTCGTGGAATTGCAGCGCTCGCGTACGACAAGCGAGGTGCGGGCAGGTCGGGCGGAGATCCCAATCACTCATCGATCGAGAAACTGGCGGAGGATGTGAGCGCCGGTGTTGCCGCACTGGCGCAACGATCCGAAATCGATCCACAGCGAATCGGTATCTGCGGTGTGAGCGAAGGCGGCTGGGTAGCGCCGATCGTTGCCTCCAGAGACTCTTCAGTTTCGTTCGTCGTTGCCGTGGTTGCGCCAGGCAGCTCGTACGAATCCAACGCGATCTACCAGAATGCAGCAAGGTTGAGGGCTGCTCGTGCGAGCGAGAAGCAAATCGATTCGTACGTTCGACTGACGACGGAAGTGAATTCAATCGTACGCGCGCGCTTAAAGAATCCGAACGATACGACACTCGGCAATCGTGTTCAGGCCGCCGAATCAAAGCTCGCAACATTGAGACGTGATCCGGTTTACGCTGCCTCGGATCTTCCGCGATCCGTCCCTGCCGGGGAGCAGCTTGCCAGATGGCGATGGCAGACCATGGACTTCGACCCTTACCCCTACTGGACCCGTGTACACGTCCCGACACTCGTGGTCCTCGGCGAAAGCGATCGCAACGTCGACTCCAGGGTTTCAGTGACGCGGATCGGCGAAGCTTTGCGATCCGGCGGAAACAAGGACGTAAGGTTCGTTGTTTTCGACAACGCCAATCACGACTTGATGGTGCCAGGACCGGGCAGGGGCTTTCGCTTCCCGGTGCCTGCTCCGGGCTACCCGGATACGCTCGCCTCCTGGACCATGACGAAGGTCGCTCGACGCTGACATGCCGCATCGAGTTGGGTTAGCATTTACGTGAAGGCAAAACACCAACCAGAGCAATAATTGCCAGAAGCGACCGTTCACGACGTAGTGATTATCGGCTCAGGTCCGGCAGCGTGGACTGCAGCAGTTTACGCTGGGCGAGCCAATCTGCAACCGGTGGTCTTTGAAGGAGAGACTGTCGGGACAGAGATTCCCGGCGGTCAGCTCATGCTGACAACCGATATCGAGAATTACCCCGGTTTTCCCGAGGGTGTGACAGGCCCGGATCTGATGGAGAAAATGAAGCATCAGGCCCTCCGCTACGGGACGACAGTGATTTCGGAGCTCGTCACGTCGATCGACATGTCGCAATACCCGTTTCTCCTGACGCCCAGCTACAGTGAGCCGGTCCGGGCATTGACCGTGATTGTCGCGACTGGAGCCAAAGCAAAATGGCTTGGCCTTCCGAACGAGATGAAGCTCGCGCAACAGGGAGGCGGTGTGAGCGCATGCGCGGTGTGCGACGGCGCGCTGATGTTCTATCGCAACAAGGTCCTCGCTGTTGTTGGCGGGGGCGACACGGCGATGGAGGAAGCTCTTTATCTCACGAAATACGCAAGCGAGGTAGTCATCATCCATCGTCGCGACAAATTCCGCGCATCGAAAGTGATGGCTGATCGCGTGCTCGGCCACAAAAAAGTGCGCGTAATCTGGAATTCCGAAGTAACCGAGGTCTACGGCGGTGATGAGATCACGTCGATCGAGCTTACCAACACCGTCACCAGCGAAAAGTCGAATCTCGATGTTGGCGGCCTTTTCGTTGCCATCGGACACGAGCCCAACACGAAATTCCTCAACGGACAGCTGGATCTTACGAGCCACGGCTACATCAAAGTCGATCCGTGGCGGACATCGACGAGTGTTGGAGGCGTTTTCGCTGCAGGTGATGTGATCGATGACTACTATCGTCAGGCGATTACGTCCGCTGGCACGGGCTGCATGGCTGCGCTCGAGGCAGAGCGCTGGCTTGCTCATCACGGTATCGGTGAGTCGCCGATCCTCGAGACCGCAGAAGGCCCTGTCGAAGCGTCACCGGATCAGATGGAAGCGCCGCCTGCGGACAGGCGCTCCGTTGCCCGCGGTCCGCGTGATGGCGCCGGGGTCGCTCGATGATCGTCACTCAGATCACTGTCGGCGCGTTTCAGGAGAACTGCTACCTCGTCGAGGATCCAAAGACGAACGCAGTCGCGATAGTCGATCCGGGAAGCGAGCCCGAACGAATTGTCGATGCAATCGAACAGAGCGGCGGCCGGGTCGAAGCGATCTGGATCACTCACGCTCATGTCGATCACATCGGCGCGATTGCTCCGCTAAAGCGGAAATACAATGTTCCTGTGTGGCTGCATCCACTGGATGAGCCGTTGTATCGCGTTGGCGGAAGACAGGCGCAATTGTATGGGATCCCATATGAAGAGCCACCCGCACCCGACCGCCGTTTTGCGGAAGGCGAAAAGATCAAGCTTGGTGCGCTCGAGCTCGATGTAATCCACGTTCCCGGACACGCACCTGGACACGTAGTGATTTTCGGACACGGCAACGCGCTTGTCGGCGATTGTCTCTTCGCTGGATCGATCGGACGAACAGATCTTCCATTTTCAAATCCGTCCCAGCTCGAGGCTTCGCTCAAGCGCATTGCCGCACTTCCACCGGAGACTGTCGTGCATCCCGGTCACGGTGATTCGACAACGATCGGTGAAGAGCGCCTGTCGAATCCATTTCTCAACGGAACGGCGCGCATCGTCCGCGCCTGACACCTATCAGATACTGAGATGACTACCAACACGAGAATCGAGAAGGATCCGCTGGGAGAGCTCCCGGTTCCTTCTGATGCATACTATGGAGTTCAGACACTTCGCGCCGTCCAGAACTTTCCGATAAGCGGACTCAGGCCTCTTCCCGCCTTCGTTGATGCAGTGGTGCGCATCAAGCGCGCTGCAGCCATTACGCACAAGGAGACTGGGCGACTCGACAGTAAGCTCGCCGATGCAATCATCGCTGCTGCGGACGAAGTACTCGCAGGAAAACATCGTGAGAACTTTGTTGTCGATCCGTATCAGGCTGGGGCGGGAACGTCGCAGAACATGAACGTGAACGAAGTGCTCGCCAATCGCGCCAACGAAATCCTTGGTGGAAAGCGCGGCGAATACAAACCCGTTCATCCGAACGATCACGTCAACATGGCTCAGTCCACAAACGACGTGATTCCAACTGCCATTCGCCTCGGCGCAGTTACCGAGCTGCCGAAGCTGCAGGCTGCATTCGAAAACCTGATTGGATCCTTCGAGCAGAAGGGAAAAGAGTTCGATGATGTTCTGAAATCGGGCCGCACCCATCTCCAGGATGCGATGCCGATTCGTCTTGGGCAGGAGCTCAACGCGTACGCCGGATCCCTCCGCCGCTCACTCGCGCGAGTTGTGGAAGCTGCGGATTATCTGCGCGATCTCGGAATCGGCGGAACCGCAGTTGGCACCGGAGTCAACGCTGAGCCCGAATATCCGGCCATCATGGTTCGTGAGCTTGCGAAATCCGCTGGCGTCGAAGTGCGGGAAGGGAAAGATCGCGTTCAGCTGATGCAAAGCATGGGCGATCCTGCCGCATTCAGCTCGGCGCTCAAAGTTCTGGCGATCGATCTGAGCAAGATCGCCAGCGACCTGCGCCTTCTCGCGAGCGGACCGCGCACTGGATTGGATGAGATCAGACTTCCCGCTGTGCAGCCCGGATCGTCCATAATGCCCGGCAAAATCAATCCGTCGATTCCGGAGATGGTGAATCAGGTCTGCTTCCAGGTCATCGGCAATGACGCGTGCGTTGCAACGTCAGCGGAACACGGTCAGCTCGAGCTGAACGTGATGATGCCGGTGATTGCGCACAACATCTTCATGTCGATGATGATTCTCGGGAACACGGCGAACACTCTTGCAGATCGCACCGTGAAGGGGCTCGAAGCCAATGAGGAGCAATGTGCTTACTGGCTCGAGAGATCAGCAGCGCTTGCGACTGCGCTCGCTCCGCAGATCGGCTATGCGCGCGCCGCCGAGCTGAGCAAGCAGTCGGTGAAGGAGAATGTGTTGATTCGCGATCTCGTGAAGCGCGAGCACGTAATTCCTGACGATGAGATTGACGATGTGCTGGACTTGAGGAAGATGACCGAAATCGGGGTTCCGGGCGGAGCACATGGAGGCGTCTCCGCCGGGTAGTGATTATCTTCAAAACATGCGGATAACTACCTGGGCAGAGTATGGCGTGATCTGCGCTCTTCATCTCGCCAAGCGCGCGAGCGAAGGGCCAGTCAACGGCCGCGACATCGCTGCGCGTGAAAAGCTTCCAGCCGATTATGTCGAGCAGATTCTTCTCAGGCTGCGACGTGCCGGCGTGATCACAAGTACTCGCGGAGCGCGCGGCGGATATTCGCTTACAAAAAGCCCGTCGGAAACAACTATTCGTGAAGTGATCCAGGCTTCGGAGCTCGAGACGTTCGATCTCCACTGCGTCACGCACCCAGTGGAAACTGACCGCTGCTCCGCTTCGCATCTTTGCAGCATTCGGCCAGTGTGGGTTCTTCTGCAGAAGAAGATCGATGATGTGCTCGACGGAGTATCACTCGCAGACCTCCTGCACGATGAGCCAGTCGTTCGGGAAAGAGTAGGCTTGCCGAATACGCCGAAGCCACGCGAAAAGTCCCTGCCAATTCTAGAAGCAGTCTGATTCTGATTCCGGTCTCAGGACAGAACCAGATGAGGAAAGAAGAATTGCAGACTTTGCGGCCTCAGGACAAAACCACAATCGACGATCGACGACTAATTGCGGTCCTCGGACCTCGAGAACTACGGAGCGAGGAGACTGCGTAGCGCGTCTACTTCATTGTTTTCCCGCGCTCTGCCGTTGCGGTCTCCGAAATCCGCAATTCGCGAGGACCTCAGTCCGAAATTAGTCGTCGATCGTCGATTGTGGTTTTGTCCTGAGGCCGCAAAGTCTGCAATTCTTCTTTCCTCATCTGGTTCTGTCCTGAGACCGGAATCCATAAACAAAAAGTGACGGCAAGCGAGAGCTTGCCGTCACTACCACGAGAGTGCCGAAGGGGGGACTCGAACCCCCACGGGCTTGCACCCACTGGCTCCTGAAGCCAGCGCGTCTACCAGTTCCACCACTTCGGCTTGTCATCGCAACATAGAGAGCACCGAAAGTGAAGTCAACGCGACCTGTTTCTGTTGTCTCTTCGGTTCCTCATTCCTAAGTTGTCTGTATAGAAATGGCGGACAAAGAAGAAAAGCCGGAGCGGGAATCCATCGCGCGGAACAAGCGCGCCAGGCATGACTACCACATCCTGGATACATGGGAAGCCGGCATCGTTCTGACCGGAAGCGAAGTGAAGTCGCTCAGAAACGGAAAAGCGAACATTTCCGATGCTTACGGGATAGTTAAGGATGGAGAGGTGCATCTCCTCAACCTTCACATTTCTCCGTATGAGCAGGCGAGCTACTTCAATCACGATCCGACACGCACTCGAAAGCTCCTGCTTCACAAGCGGGAGATTCGGAAAATGATCGGCTCAGTCGAGAGACAGGGCCTCACGCTCGTCCCGCTCGAGCTGTATTTCCGCCGCGGCAAAGCGAAGGTTGCACTCGGGCTCGGCCGCGGAAAAAAACTTTATGACAAGCGCGCCGACGAAAAGCGGCGCGACGACGAGCGCGACATGCAGCGGGCGGTGAGAACACGTTGATAGCAGGACTGGCTCTTTTTCTTCAAACGGCAGTCGCCGCGCCACCGACACTCGTGGTTCGTCAGGCAGACGCCACCACGCGCACTGTTCCGGGAATTCCAACCGTGAGCGGCACCTACGTTCGTGCCGATCTTCTCGCAACAGCACTTGGTGGAACTGCGGGCGATGCGCCGATGGGACGGTATCGCATTACACTCGGCGAATCCCGCATCGAGATGGAAGAGGGCGTTCCATTTCTCAAAGCAGGATCCGAAGTCGTCCCGATATTTCTTCCGCCTCTTCGGTCGGGTAGAACATTTCTCGTCCCGTACCAGGTAGCGACATCGGTGATCCCGAGATTTGCAACGGGATTCAACTATGATCTCGCTGCCGGCGAGCTGCGAATTTTCAACACTGCAGCTCGAAGAGTTGTGGAAGCTCCTCCAGCGCCGGAACCCGCGACGACTGTGCTCCCGTCGATCGGACCAGGTACATCGACTCCCAACAGACCTCGTAGAACCCAGCGGCGACTGATAGTCGTGGATGCGGGCCATGGCGGTCCAGATCCCGGAATGAGAGGTCCGATTGGTGATGGACCCAGGATCGTAGAGAAGAACGTAACTCTCGCCGTGGCTCGCCTGCTTGCACAGGAGCTCCGCAATTCAGGTGTCGAAGTTCTTATGACGCGCACGACCGACACGCTCATCGCGCTTTCCGATCGCGGTCGCATCGCTAATAGAAATAAGGGAGATCTGTTCGTATCGGTTCACGTGAATGCAACCGGATCTCGCGGCTCTGCCGGAGCGAGAGAGCGCGGATACGAGACTTACTTTCTGGCCGAAGCGAAAACCGAGGAAGCGAGTCGCGTCGAGCGCATGGAAAACGAAGCGATAAAATTCGAGACAGGTGCCAACGCACCCAAGGGTGATCCGCTCAGCTTCATCATCAACGACATGGCACAGAACGAGCACTTGCGCGAATCGAATGATCTGGCTGAGACGATTCAGAATGGATTCAGATCATTCCATCCTGGAAAGGATCGCGGGGTGCAACAGGCGAACTTCGCGGTGCTGCGCGGATCTTTCATGCCCGCTGTGCTTGTCGAGATCGGATTCGGAACGAATCCCTCGGAAGCCGCATATCTGCTGGATCCTGACAATCAGCGCACAATCGCCGCGAGCATCGCGCGCGGAGTGATGGAGTACATCTCGCACTACGACGCGCGCATAGGATCGGGCGGGCGTTGACGAGCGCCGCGAAGGTCCTTCGGGTCAACGCGGCATCGATCGAATTTCAGAATCCACTTCTTCTGGCAGCGGGAACTGCTGCTTACGGTCGCGAACTGCAGGGCGTGATCGACGTCGACTTACTAGGTGGAATCGTCACCAAAGCAGTAAGTCCGGAACCGCGCGACGGCGCACCCCCTCCGCGCGTTGCAGAGTTCGAAGGGGGAATGATCAACGCAGTCGGTCTCGCCAATCCCGGATTGGATGCAGTCCGGAGCGAAGACATTCCCTGGCTGGAAAAAAACCTGCGTGATGCACGCGTGATCGTGAACGTGATTGGAAAAGTTCTCGAGGATTTCGCGACCGTCGTCGAGGGACTCAGCCCGATGAAGCGTGTCGATGCGTTTGAGCTGAATGTGAGCTGTCCCAATACAAAAGCAGGTGGAATCGAATTCGGTGCGGATCCCGCGACTCTTTCCGCTCTAATCAAAAGAGCGAGAACAGCGACATCAAAACCCCTCTTCGTGAAGCTTTCTCCCACTCTTCCGTCGATACCAGATACAGCCAGACTTGCTGTCGATTCGGGGGCAGATGGATTGACACTGGTGAATACAATTCCCGGCCTTGTGATCGACACGGAAAACCGAAGACCTGCACTTGGGTTTGGGTCGGGTGGAGTGAGTGGGCCGGGAATTCTTCCTGTCGGTGTGCTCGCCGTGTGGAAGGCCAGCCGTGCAGTGAAAGTTCCTATCATTGGCGTGGGTGGAATAACAAAAGGAACCGATGCGATTCAGTATCTGATGGCAGGAGCGTCTCTGGTTGCAATGGGAACAGCAGCGATGCGCGATCCTCGCGCACCGCAGCGTGTGATTTCTGAAATGCAAAGGTGGCTCGAGAAACACGGAATAAAATCGGCGGGCGACATTGTGGGATCTCTGGAGTGGCAGTCGTGACAGTCATTCCAATAGTTGCGCTCGATTTTCCTGACGCCGAGCGGGCGATGACGCTGGTGCAGACGCTGGATCAGCGGTGCCGGTTTTACAAGGTGGGCAGCGAGCTGTTCACGGCTTCGGGAGCGGACACCATTCAGTGGCTTCGTGATACGGGATGCGATGTGTTTCTCGATCTCAAGTTTCACGACATCCCGAACACAGTTGCCGGTGCAATGCGCAACGTCGCGAAGATGGGTGTGAGACTCGCGACAGTTCATGCATCGGGCGGAATGAAAATGATGCAGGCGGCAGTCGAAGCCGCGGGACCTGATTGCGGAGTTCTCGGTGTGACCGTGCTGACTTCACTGGACAATGCGCAGCTCGGCGAAGCGTGGGGCAGGGATCGAGTCGACGTAGAGAATGAGGTGCTCAGATTGGCCGAGCTTTCGAGGTCTGCGGGATGTCATGGGATTGTGTGCAGCGGGCAGGAGGCACAGGCCGTTCACAGTCGACATGGGGATGGGCTCAAGCTGCTTATCCCCGGCATTCGTCTCGAGGGCGACGAAAAGGGCGATCAGTCCAGGGTCATGACGCCTCAGGGGGCTGCGTCCGCCGGTGCCTCGTACATTGTGATAGGGCGATCCGTTACGCAGGCGTCCGATCCCAGGGCAAAAATGGAGTCAGTGAACGCCCAAGTTCATGCCACTTCGTGAGTTGACTTGCCAGTAAGCCCTCGGTATTTTTGAAGGCTAACTCTGAAAACCCCGAAATCCCCCTGGTGGCCGCGAGGCTCACAGGGAATCTGCACGTCCATAGGAGCATGCAAGTGAAAGTACGCAGCAGCGTCAAGCCAATCTGTGAGCACTGCAAGGTGATCAAGCGCCAGGGCGTGGTTCGCATCATTTGCTCGAGAAACCCCAAGCACAAGCAGCGACAGGGCTGATAATCAATGGCACGTATCGCCGGCGTGGATCTTCCACGCGAGAAGAAACTCGAAATCGGACTGACCTACATCTTCGGAATCGGCCGCGCGACCGCGCAGCGGATCCTCTCGGAGACCGGAGTCAACGCCGATCAGCGCGTCCGCGACTTGAATGACGCAGACACCAACCGCCTCCGTCAGGCGATCGAAAAGGATTACCGCGTCGAGGGCGCACTGCGCACCGAGACCGCAATGAACATCAAGCGGCTCATGGACATTGGCTCGTACCGTGGCGGACGCCACCGTCGCGGTCTTCCAGTCCGTGGCCAGCGCACTCATACCAACGCCCGCACCAAGAAAGGGCCGCGCCGCGCGATCGCGGGCAAGAAGAAGGTTACGAAGTAATGGCTACTGGAAAGAAGACCAAGAGAGTCATCGAGGCGGAGGGCGTCGCTCACGTGAGCGCGACCTTCAACAACACGACTATCACCATCACCGACAGCCATGGGAACACCATTTCCTGGGGATCGTCGGGCAAGGCTGGCTTCAAGGGATCGAAGAAGTCCACTCCGTTCGCTGCGACTGTCGCAGGCGAGCAGGCTGGACGCGAAGCAGTGACCCTGGGCGTTCGTCGTGTACACGTCCGAGTTCAGGGACCGGGATCGGGACGTGAGTCTGCGATTCAGGCGCTCGTCGCCGCGGGACTTCAGGTCAAGTCCATCAAGGACGTGACCCCGATTCCGCATAACGGCTGCCGTCCGCCCAAGCGCAGGAGAGTCTGATCCATGCGCTATACCGGACCAAGCTGCCGCCAGTGCCGCCGCGAAGGAACCAAGCTGTTTCTCAAAGGAACCAAGTGCTTCACCGAGAAGTGCCCCGTCGAGCGTCGTCCGACGCCCCCGGGCCAGCACGGAGCTTCGACTGCCCGCCGTCGCAAGATGTCGGAGTATTCCAAGCAGCTTCGTGAAAAGCAGAAGATCAAGCGCATCTATGGTGTGAGCGAGAACCAGTTCCGCAACACGTTCGAGCGCGTGGCAACGATGCCTGGCATCACCGGCCACAATCTTCTCGCCGCTCTCGAGAGCCGTCTCGACAACGTCGTGTACCGCATGGGCTTCGCCTCGAGCCGCAAGGCAGCGAGACAGCTCATTCGTCACCGCCACGTCGAGATCAACCAGAAGTCGGTCGACATTCCGAGCTATCTGGTTTCGCCCGGTGAAGAAGTGCGCGTGCGCATGAAGTCGCGCGAGCAGGTATCCATCATGACAGCGATGGATCAGTCGGGCCGTGGCGCTCCGCTTTCGTGGATCGCGGTCGACAAGGACACGTTCTCGGGCAGAATGCTCGAGCGTCCGACTCGTCCGAACATTCCAATCGCAGCGCAGGAACAGCTGGTAGTCGAACTGTACTCGAAGTAAACCGGTCGTCAGTCACGGGACGCCGGACGCCGGAAGGACTGGCGACCGGCGACCGGCGACCGACGTCCGGCGACAGTAAATACCCGGGGGACCCTGGCTCCCCATACGGGCTTACCGCGCGCCAGGGGCGGGGTAGGACGTGAGGAATTAATTCAAAAATGGCAAACGCAATTGATCTAAAGGGACTTGTCCGTCCGCAGCTCGTCGAAGCGACCAAGCGCGAAGACAATCCCAATGCAGCAGAATTCAGACTTCAGCCGCTCGAGCGCGGCTTCGGTCACACGCTTGGCAATGCGATGCGTCGCATGCTGCTGTCCTCGCTTAGAGGATCGGCGGTGTGGGGCATTCGCATCGACGGCGTTCTTCACGAGCACCAGACAATTCCCGGTGTCGTCGAAGACGTGCACCAGATCATCGGCAACCTGAAGAACCTCACGCTTTCCCTCGACGAAGGGAAAGAGGATGCGATCCTTCGGATCTCCAAAGGTGAGTCCGGTGCAGTAACGTCAGCGGATATCGAGTCCGATTCCGGCGTCACGATTCTCGATCGCAACCATCACCTCTTCACGCTCCAGGACGACCGCGACATCAACGTCGAGCTGTACGTGAACAAGGGACGTGGCTACGTCGAGGCCGATCAGCACACAATCGACAAGAGTCTTCCCGTCGACGTCGTGCGCATCGATTCGATCTACAATCCGGTTCGTCGTGCAAACTTCGCAGTCGCTGAGACTCGTGTTGGCCAGCGCACCGATTTCGATCGCCTGACTCTGACGGTCGAGACGAACGGCACCATCTCACCCGAAGAGGCGGTGAGCTACGCAGCAGCGCTCGCGCAGACGCACTTTCAGTATTTCGCTGGGTTCGGCTCGCACGCTTCGGCTCCGCTCACCAGCGGCTCCGACATGAATGGTGGAGACTCGCAGCGTCTTGCGACTGATCTTCGCACTCCGATCGACGACTTCGAGCTTTCGGTTCGCTCGGTCAACTCACTCAAGAATTCCGGCATCCGCACTCTTGGCGATCTCGTCAAGATGACGGAAGCGCAGGTTCTGCAGGTAAAGAATTTCGGCAAGAAATCCTTGAACGAGATCGTCGATCTCCTCGAGAAGCACGCGCTGAATTTCGGAATGAAGTTCGAGGATACCGCTGACGGTGTTCGCATCACCGATCACGGCACGCCTCCCAACCGCAACGTCGCGACGGCCGCAGCCGACGAGGACGAGGAGTAAGAAATGCGTCACCGTGTAAAAGGACGGCGCCTCAAGCGCACCAGCGAGCAGAAGCTGGCACTCATCAGGTCACTCGCTCAGGCGCTTATCGAGCGCGGCGCGATCGAGACCACCGAAGCGAGAGCCAAGGAGCTGCGCCCGTTCGTCGAGAAGCTGATCACCAAGGCAAAGTCGGGCACTCTGCATGACCGCCGCCTGGCCGGCCGTCACGTGCAGAAGCGTGAGATCAACGACAAACTGTTCACCGAGATCGGCCCGAAGTTCGCTTCGCGCGCCGGTGGCTATACCCGCATCCTGAAGGTCGGTCACCGCAAGGGTGACGGTGCGGAGATGGCTCGCATCGAGCTGGTAAACTGAGATGGCAATCAACAGAAACCGCTGCTACGTCTGCGACAAGGGCGTCGCTTACGGCAACAACGTATCGCACGCGAACAATCGCACTCGCCGCACGTGGAAGCCGAACCTTCAGGTCGCTCGCATCCTCGTCGACGGCAAGATCACCAAAGTGAAGGTCTGCACCCGCTGCCTTCACGCTGGAAAGATTCAGCGCGCCCCGCGCGGTGTGGCGACTGCGTAAATTGTCTGGCAGTTGCCGGACGAAAGAGGGGAGCCCGTTCGGGTCTCCCCTTTTTTCTGCCCGTTCATCAGGATTAGACCCGTACAGTTATCGGAGGCGAGTGGTGAGTTTCCAGCTGTCAGTGTGGAGTTGTGGGTTCACTCACGACCGAAAACTCAAAACCGGAAACCCATCACTCGCCTCCGACAACTGTACGGGTCAAAAGAATTGAATGCCGAAACGAACTGACTTACATCGAATTCTTCTAATCGGCTCCGGCCCAATCATCATCGGGCAGGGAGCTGAGTTTGACTACTCCGGAACTCAGGCCGCAAAAGCGCTGAAGGAAGAAGGGTACGAGGTCATCCTCGTGAACTCCAATCCGGCCACGATCATGACCGATCCGGAGTTCGCTGATCGCACCTACATCGAGCCCGTCACTCCCGAGTACGTCGAGCTCGTGATCGAAAAGGAAAGGCCGGACGCACTTCTCCCGACAATGGGCGGACAGACTGCGCTCAACGTTGCGATGAAGCTGTATGAGCGAGGCGTCCTCGAGAAGTACGGCGTGCATCTCATCGGTGCGAACGCGCGCGCAATCGCCATGGCCGAAGATCGCAAGCTCTTCAAGGAAGCCATGGAGCGAATCGGCCTGGAATGTCCGAAGGGCGCTGTCGCTACCACCTGGGATGAAGCGCTGGGATTGGCTGAAATGGTGGGATTCCCCGCAATCATCCGACCCGCTTTCACGCTCGGCGGAACCGGCGGCGGAATCGCGTACAATCGCGAGGAGTACGAAGAGATCGTTCGACGCGGACTCGAGCTTTCACCTGTCAGCCAGGTGCTGATCGAGCGCAGCATCATCGGGTGGAAGGAATTCGAGCTCGAGGTGATGCGGGACGGGGCGGACAACGTGGTCATTGTCTGCTCCATCGAGAACATCGATCCAATGGGAGTCCACACGGGCGACTCGATCACTGTCGCTCCCGCAATGACTCTCACCGATCGCGAGTATCAAAAGATGCGCGACGCTGCAGTCGCAGTGATCCGTGAGATCGGCGTCGAAGCAGGCGGATGCAACATCCAGTTCGCCATCAATCCAGCCGATGGCGAGATGCTTGTAATCGAGATGAATCCTCGCGTGTCTCGATCATCTGCTCTCGCCAGCAAGGCGACAGGATTCCCGATCGCTCGAATCGGCACCAAGCTCGCAGTCGGATATCGACTCGACGAAATCCCGAACGACATCACCAAAACAACACCGGCTTCATTCGAGCCGGTGCTCGACTACGTCGTCGTGAAATGTCCGCGCTTTGCGTTCGAGAAATTCACCGCGGTGAATCCGCAGCTCACGACTCAGATGAAGTCAGTGGGCGAATCGATGGCGATTGGCCGGACGTTCAAGGAGGCACTGCAGAAAGGACTTCGAGCTCTCGAAACCGGCCGCTCCGGCTGGGCCACCGGTGTACTTCTCAGTGACGACAGGCTTTCCGATGACTCCATCGAGACGCTTCGCTCTTCTCTCCGAAAACCCACGTCTGAAAGAATCTTTCAGATCAAGCGCGCACTCGAGGCGGGTATAAGTGTCGACGAGATCAGCGATCTAAGCGGCATCGACCCGTGGTTCATCTCGCAAATGCAGGAGCTCGTGCAGGCCGAGCAGGAATTCGGCGCGCTCGACACGGTGACAAAGGAAGACATGCGGCGCATGAAGCGCTTTGGCTTCTCGGATCGCCAGCTCGCTGTCATTCGCGGAATGTCCGAAGACGACATGCGCGCCCTTCGGTGGAAACTCGAGGTACGACCCGCGTACAAGATGGTCGACACCTGTGCAGGTGAGTTCCCGTCGGCCACGCCATACCTCTACTCCAGCTACGACGAAGAAGACGAAGCACCGCGAACCGGTCGCGACTCTGTTGTAATTCTCGGCAGCGGCCCAAATCGAATCGGGCAGGGAGTCGAATTCGACTACTGCTGCGTGCGCGCTTCGCTCGCGCTGAGAGAGAAGGGATACGAGACCATCATGATCAACTCGAATCCCGAAACAGTCTCCACTGATTTCGACATCTCCGACAAGCTGTACTTCGAGCCGCTCACTCTCGAGCACGTTCTGGAAATCGTCGAGCGCGAGAAACCACTCGGCGTAATCGTTCAGCTCGGCGGGCAAACTCCGCTCAAGCTCACACGCGGACTCGAAGCGGCAGGCGTAAGAATTCTGGGAACATCACCGGATGCGATCGACACTGCAGAAGACCGCAAGCGCTTCGACGAAATCGCTCGCAAGCTTGGCGTTATGCAGCCGCCCAACGGAACCGCAACGAGTGTCGCCGAGGCGGTCGCAGTCGCCGAAAAGATTGGATATCCCGTCCTGGTGCGCCCGTCATACGTACTCGGCGGGCGGGCGATGGAAATTGTCTACGACGTTCCTTCTCTCGAGGATTATTTCGAGAGAGCTGCTCGAGTTTCCGAGGACAGACCGGTTTTGATCGACCGCTTCCTCGAGGACGCATACGAAGCCGATGTCGATGCACTTTCCGATGGCGAGCAAGTCGTAATCGGCGGAATCATGCAGCACATCGAGGACGCGGGAATTCACTCAGGAGATTCCGCGTGCGTGTTACCGCCGTATCTCATCGGCGAGAAAGATCTCGCAAAAATGCGTGAGCACACCGTTGCATTCGCGAAAGCACTTGGCGTTGTGGGTTTGATCAACGTTCAATACGCGATCAAGGATGGAACCGTTTATGTGCTCGAAGTGAATCCGCGCGGAAGTCGTACCGTTCCCTTCGTTTCCAAAGCAATCGGCGTCTCACTCGCGGCTCTTGCAGCGAGAACAATGCTTGGCGAAAAGCTCGAAGATCTTGGGTTCACCGAGGAGATTGTGCCGAGTTATGTCTCGGTGAAGGAAGCGGTGTTTCCGTTTACGAAGTTCCGCGAGTTCGATCCCATCCTGGGACCGGAGATGCGATCGACAGGCGAAGTGATGGGAGTTGCCGAGTCCTTCGGAACGGCGTTTGCGAAAGCTCAGCTGTCTGCCGATAACAGGCTGCCGGAGAAGGGAACGATTCTTCTCACGGTGAACGATTTCGACAAAGCCGCAGTCACGCCGATTGCGCGTCGTTTCCACGAGATGGGATTCAAGCTCATCGGTACGGAAGGAACAGCTCGACATCTTCGCGGCCGCGGTATTCCAGTGTCGAAAGTCTTCAAGGTTCACGAGGGTCGTCCGCACGGAATCGACCTCATACTGAATGGCGAAGTTCAGATGCTGATCAACACTCCGTTTGGAAAGCACGCGCAGCAGGACGACTATACGCTTCGGCAGGCGGCGATCGCTCACAACGTCGCGTATACTACGACTCTCTCTGCAGCTAATGCAGCGTGCGATGCAATTCTTTCCATGCGCTCCCGCGCGCCATCAGTCAGATCCATTCAGGAATGGCACTCGGAGCTCGAAGCCGGAGTCAACGCTTGAGCGAGCGGTTCATCCACGAATCTGCGTACGTCGACGAAGGCGCGAAGGTTGGTGCCGGCACCCGCATCTGGCACTTCTCTCACGTGAACGCCGGAGCAGTGATCGGTGAGAACTGCTCGCTCGGTCAGAATGTCGTCGTCATGAATGACGTCGTGATTGGCAACAACGTGAAGATCCAGAACAACGTTTCAGTCTACGATGCGGTTACGCTCGAAGACGATGTGTTCTGTGGCCCCTCGATGGTTTTCACGAACGTTATCAATCCCAGGAGCCACGTTCCGCGAAAGGATGAGTACAAGCGAACTCACGTGAAACGGGGTGCGACCATTGGTGCAAATGCGACGATCGTCTGTGGTGTCACGCTTGGAGAGTATTCGTTCATCGGAGCCGGCAGCGTGGTCAGGAGTGACGTTCCCGCGTACGCGTTGATCGTGGGTGTTCCCGGCAAGAGAATTGGCTGGATGTGTCAGTGTGGCCAGCGACTTCCTGACAGCGGAACGGGAACATGCAAGGTCTGCGGCTCACAATATGAGTCTCGCGGTGCCACAATCGAGCGAGTCGCCTGACGTTGACCGAAAAACAATTTCGAATTTCACTCGTGGGTTGCGGACGTATCAGCAGGAATCACGTCGACGCGATATCAAGAATCGACGGACTCGAGATCGCCGCTGTATCTGATGCTGATGCTGAGCGGGCGAAATCCGTAGCCGATCCGCTCGGTGTTCCGTGGTTCACTTCTTACGAGAAGATGCTGGCGGACGTCGAGTCGGACATTGTGAGCATCTGCACTCCGTCAGGCCTTCACCCCGCGCAGGGGGTTCTCGCCGCGAAGTCCGGGAGACATGTCGTCACGGAAAAGCCGATGGCGATATCGCTCAAGGGAGCCGACGAGCTCGTGCAGGCGTGCGACGCGAATAATGTGAATCTCTTCGTGGTGAAGCAGAATCGCCTCAATGAGCCCGTAAAAATGCTGAAGAAGGCTGTTGACAGCGGGAGATTCGGAAGGCTGTACATGGCAAGCTGCACCGTGTTCTGGGCGCGGCCACAGGACTATTACGATCAGGCAAGCTGGCGCGGAACGTGGGAGTTTGACGGCGGAGCCTTCATGAATCAGGCTTCACATTACGTGGACCTGATTCAGTGGCTCATGGGCCCGGTTGAGAGCGTGATGGCGAAAACGGCAACGCTCGCTCGAAAAATCGAAACTGAAGATTCCGGAGTGGCCGTCCTGAGGTTTCGTTCGGGCGCACTGGGGGTGATCGAGGTTACCATGCTTACGTATCCGAAGAACATGGAAGGCTCGATCACGCTGCTCGGGGAAAAGGGAACCGCCAAGATCGGCGGGACTGCGGTAAACAAGGTCGAGCACTGGGAATTCGCCGAGCCCGACAAAGACGACGATCGCGTTCGCGCGATGGCCAGCAATCCGCCGACGGTCTACGGCTACGGGCATGAGGGATACTATAGAAATGTCCTTGCTGTACTTCGTGGGGAGGCAAAACCCGAAACCGACGGCCGCGGAGGCAGAAAATCCCTGGAGCTGATTCTCGGTATTTATGAATCGGCCAAGACCGGAAGGGATGTCCCGCTCCCGTTGAAGGCGTGAACCGCTCATCTTTACAGGCTGTCCCTGCAGTTTTTCTAATACCTGATACCGCGCTTTGTGGTTCTTCTAAACTGAAATAATGGCTGTTCCTCTACTCGATTTACGCGCCCAGCATGCCACGATCCGCGACGACGTTGTCGGCGCGATGCTGCAGATTGTGGATGATCAGGCGTTCATTCTTGGTGCACCTGTCGAGCGTCTCGAGCAGGCGGTGGCTGAGCTTTCGAACACCCGCTTTGCAATCGGCTGCGCGAACGGCACGGATGCCCTTCTGCTTTCTCTTCGCGCGCTCGACGTGAAGCATGGCGACGAGATCGTGACGACTCCGTTCACGTTCTTCGCAACCGCCGGTGCGATTCACAATGTTGGGGCGCGTCCTGTGTTCGCGGATATCGATCCCGACACGTTCAACATCTCGCCTCAGGCAGCGACGTCGGTCGTAACTGAAAAGACAAAAGCGATCATTCCTGTCGATCTATTCGGGCAGCTCGCTCCGATCGACGCAATCGCAGCTGCGCTTCCGCAGCTTCCGATCATCGAGGATGCCGCTCAATCGATTGGCGCTACGAGAAAGATTGGCGACAGAACGGTGAAGGCCGGTGAAGCGTCGACGATCGGAACGTTCAGCTTTTTCCCGTCCAAGAATCTTGGCGGCTACGGTGACGGCGGAATGGTCGTGACGCAGGATGAGAATCTTGCAATGCGTCTCCGCAGGCTCCGCGTTCATGGCGGAATGAAGACGTACTTTCACGATGAAGTCGGCTACAACAGCAGACTCGATGCGCTTCAGGCTGCCGTGCTGCTCGCAAAGCTTCCGCATCTCGAAGGCTGGAGCGCAGCGCGACGACGGAACGCTGAGTATTACAACGCGGCATTCAAGGGATCGCTCGACATCCGGACTCCTGTTATCGACTCTGCGAACACTTCGATCTACAACCAGTACACCCTTCGGGTGCCGAGACGTGACGAATTGCAGGAGCATCTGAAGAAGAAGGGAATCGGCAGCTCGATCTACTATCCTCTGCCACTGCATCTTCAGCCCTGCTTCGAGTACCTCGGCTACAGCGAAGGCGCATTTCCCGAGAGCGAAAGGGCGGCGAAGGAAGTAATCTCACTTCCGATTTATCCTGAATTGACAACAGCGCAGCTCGATGAAGTCATCGGCGCGGTGAGAGAGTTCTATGGCAGCTAATGAAGTCACGATGAAGGATCGACTGCTCGCGAAGCTCGAAGATCGCAGTGCGTGCATCGGAGTCGTCGGACTGGGGTACGTCGGTCTCCCGCTCGCTCTCGAATTTGCGAAAGCTGGATTCCACGTCATCGGTTACGACGTGAGCGAGCGAGTGGTCAAGAGCCTGAATGCGGGCACGTCGCACATCCAGGATGTCTCCAGCGACGAGCTCGGTGAAGTAGTGAAATCCGGAAAGTTCGAAGCGACCGCTGATGAATCGCGCCTGCGCGAGATGGACGCGATTTCGATTGCGGTTCCTACTCCGCTCGCGAAAACTCGCGATCCGGACATGACCTACATCATTGCGGCCGCTGATGCGATTGCGCGCAATGCTCATCCCGGTCTGCTGATCGTCCTCGAGAGCACCACATACCCGGGAACAACTCGCGAGCTGATGCAACCCAAGCTCGAGGAAGCGGGACTCACTGTGGGTGAAGACGTATTTCTCGCGTTCAGCCCCGAGCGCGTCGACCCCGGCAATCCAGTCTGGAATACCAGGAACACCCCCAAGGTGGTCGGCGGTATCACGCCGGCGTGCACTCAGGTTGCGTCCGCACTTTATGCATCCTGCCTCGAGAACATCGTGCCTGTCTCGAGCACCGAGACGGCAGAGCTGGTGAAGCTTCTCGAGAATACTTTCCGTTCAGTTAACATCGGGCTCGTGAACGAAATGCAGATTGTCTGCGACAAGCTTGGCGTGAACGTGTGGGAAGTCATCGACGCGGCCGCGACAAAGCCTTTCGGATTCATGAAGTTCACGCCCGGCCCGGGAATCGGCGGACACTGCATTCCACTCGATCCCCACTATCTCGCGTGGAAGATGCGCACGCTCAACTACAAGACGCGCTTCATCGATCTTGCGAGCGAGATCAACAGCGAGATGCCGATTCTCGTTGTCGAGCGCATTTCGCAGGCTTTGAACACAGATCGTAAACCGGTGAACGGAAGCAAGGTTCTCGTTCTTGGCGTCGCGTACAAGAAGGACATCGACGACATGCGTGAAAGCCCTGCGCTCGACGTTATTCGCATGCTGGAAGAACAGGGGGCCAACGTTGCATATCATGACCCGCATGTTTCAACATTCCGCGAGGATGGACACGAGCATCACAGTGTCGAGCTCACTGATTTCGAGCTCAGCTCTGCCGATGCCGTCGTCATCATAACTGATCATTCATCGATCGACTATCAGCGTGTAGTCGATCTTTCCCGCGTTGTTGTCGACACACGCAACGCAACCGCCGGTCTTTCGCGCCGTGGCACCCCGGGTTCGGGTGTGAAGAGCGCAGACATGGCTATCGCCTGATACCAGAAAGCAATTCATGAATATCTCAGTAATCGGTACCGGATACGTCGGACTAGTAGTTGGCGCGTGCCTGGCTGAAACAGGTAACGACGTCATTTGCGCCGACGTCGTCGTGTCGAAGATCGAGGGATTGAAGAAGAACATTCTCCCGATCTACGAGCCCGGCCTCGAGGATCTCGTCGAGAGGAACCAGGAAGACGGACGTCTCAGCTTTACGACAGACATTGCTGCTGCGATCGCCTCGGCAGATGTGCTGTTCATCGCCGTGGGGACACCGCCTGATGAAGACGGATCAGCAGATCTTCAGCACGTTCTTGCCGTTGCGAGAGAAGTCGGGCAACACATGACCCGCGAAATGGTCATCGTCACCAAGTCGACTGTTCCAGTTGGAACAGCGGGCAAGGTTGCAGCCGAAGTGCGAAAGGATGCAAAGCATCCCTTCCACATGTGCAGCAATCCCGAGTTCCTGAAGGAAGGCGCCGCCGTGGACGATTTCATGAAGCCCGATCGAGTTGTGCTGGGTGTGGACAGCGAGTTCGCGCGCCGCATGATGAGCGAGATTTACGCGCCATTTGTTCGCACCGGCAATCCGATCATCTTCATGGACATCGCATCGGCGGAAATGACCAAATACGCCGCGAATGGAATGCTCGCCACGCGAATCTCTTTCATGAATGAGATTGCAAATCTTTGCGAGCTTGTCGGTGCAAACGTCGACATGGTGCGCCGCGGAATTGGAAGTGATTCCCGCATCGGTCCATCATTCCTGTTTCCGGGACCAGGATACGGCGGATCCTGCTTTCCCAAGGATGTAAAAGCGCTTGTTCGCACAGCTGCTGAAATGGGAATGGAGCTCAAGGTTCTCACGTCTGTAGAAGATGTGAACCAGGGTCAGAAGCTCCGCCTCAGCGAAAAGCTGCGTGACGCGCTCGGTGATGATCTCACGGGAATGCGCATCGCGGTCTGGGGACTCGCATTCAAGCCGCAGACCGACGACATGCGGGATGCGCCTTCGCTGACGCTCATCGAAGATCTTCTCGAAGCGGGCGCGACGATTTGTGCACACGATCCAGCCGCGATGGGCGAAGCGAAGCACAAGCTTGGCGATCGAGTCACTTATGCGGAGACCAACTACGACGCACTTCAGAGTGCGGACGCGCTTGTGGTGGTCACTGACTGGAACGAGTATCGCCACCCTGATTTTGCGAGAGTGAAGTCGGCGCTGCGTCGTCCAGTCGTGATCGACGGCAGAAACCTCTACGATCCGGCCAAGATGGCCGGTCTCGGATTCACCTATCACTCGATTGGCCGGAAGAGCGTCGAACAGTCCGCGCCTCAGAGGGTAGGAGAATACGCATGATCTCGAGGCGTTTTCTTGTCGTAACTGTGCTCGCTCTGGCGGCGTGCAAGCAGCCATTCAATGCCGGTGCATATGGAAGCACCGAGGCGTTGTATGCCGGCGCCATGAAAGAGTACAACGCCAAGCGATGGGACAACGCCACGAAAGCATTCGAGCGGCTTACGACTGAGCTTTCACCGCGTGATCCGCGCATCTCGATCGCCTACTATTACCTCGGAAAAGCGCAGGAAAAAAAAGGCGACAACCTTCTGGCAGCGAAATCGTACAGCAGGGTGTACGAGCTTCTCCCGCAGGACACTCTCGCGGATGACGCTCTCCTCGCATCGGGCATCGCGTATCAGCACATGTGGCGAAAGCCCGTGCTCGACGCCGAATATGGCCAGGATGCGATCACACAGTTTCAGACACTGCAGTCTCTTTATCCCGAGTCTCCGCTCCTCGGCCGCGCCGACGCGCAGCTCAAGAAGCTCGACGAGTGGTTTGCGATCAAGGATTACGAGACGGGTTATCACTATCTCAAGCGTAAGGCGTACGACAGCGCGATCATCTACTTCAAGGACGTGATCAAGCTGCATCCGAACGCCAGCAAAACGCGCGAGGCATACCTGCGTCTGCATGACGCATACAAGGCGATCAACTACAAGGAAGACATGCGCGATCTGTGCGATTCGATGCGCAAGGCTTATCCAAATGATCGCGAGGTGAGGGACGTTTGTGGTCCGGCTCCGGCCGCCCAGGCGTCTCAGTAGCCTTTGCGCCTCGGCGTTTTCGGCGGGTCATTCAATCCACCGCACGTCGGGCATTTTCTCATCGCCTCTGATGCTTTCGAGGCGCTCGGACTCGACAAGCTTTTGATCATCCCGGCAGCTGCCAATCCACTCAAGGGGCGTGATTCGGCAGCGGCAGCGCCCGACCGCCTGAGAATGGCCGAAATGACCTTTGCCGGAGACCCGCGGTTCGAGGTCAGCTCGATGGAAATAGAGCGAGGCGGGTTATCTTACACGGTTGATACGCTCGAAGCCCTGGCAGCGCAGCACGGAGGCGTCGAGCTCGTTCTTCTGCTCGGAATGGACGCAATCAGGACGATGGAAAAATGGAAGCGCCCCGAACGTATCCGCGAGCTGGCAAGGCTCGCGGTTCTCACGAGAGGCGGCGAGCCTGTGCCACTTCCCGAAGGCGTCGAAGCGGTTACAACGAGGAGAATCGACGTGTCGTCAACCGAGATCAGGTCCCGCATAGCAGCGGGATTATCGGTTAAAGGATTTGTATTCGATTCGGTGGAGAAGTTCATCTCCACCTCGAAACTATACGCGGGAAACTTGAATGCTTAAGGGGTTGTTGACGGGAGTGTTCGGCACGCGCCACGAGCGTGAGCGCAAGCGCGTGCAGCCCATCGTCGATACGATCAACGAGGAATACGAGCGGCTTCAGAGTGTCTCAGAGGAAGAGCTCAAGGGACAGACCGAGAAGTTTCGCGCGAAGATCAGGGAAGCAACGGGAGAGCTCGAGGCACGCGTCGCCGAACTGAAGGAGCAGAAGCGAACTACCGCTGATGCGGCCGAGCGCGAGCAGATCGATCTCGAGCTCGGCGGAGCCGATGGACGCGGCGGAGTCGAAGGCGAGCTTCGCGAAACCACCGCGGAAATTCTCGACGAGATTCTTCCTGAGGCATTCGCAACTGTTCGTGAAGCTGCGCGACGACTTGTCGGAACCACCGTCAAAGTCACCGGTCACGATCAGCAGTGGAACATGGTTCACTACGATGTGCAGCTCATGGGTGGAATCCAGCTGCACATGGGTCGCATCGCGGAAATGGCGACGGGTGAAGGAAAGACCCTCGTTGCGACGCTTCCACTTTATCTGAACGCACTTCCTGCAAAGGGTGCGCACCTCATTACAGTCAACTCGTATCTCGCACGCCGCGACTCCGAGTGGATGGGTCACGTCTACAAGTACCTCGGTCTCACTGTCGGATGCATCGATGACACTGAGCCCGGTACACTCGAGAGGCGTGCCGCGTACGAGTGCGACATCACGTACGGTACGAACAACGAGTTCGGCTTCGATTATCTGCGTGACAACATGGTCGTCTCGAACGACCAGCGCGTGCAGCGCGGACACACCTACGCTATCGTCGACGAAGTCGACTCCGTTCTCATCGACGAAGCACGTACGCCGCTCATCATTTCCGGCCCGGTGGGAAATGAGTCGGATGCGGAATACGCACAGCACAATGCTGCGGTTGCGCGCCTTGTCAGAAAGCAAAGCGATCTCGCGAACACTCTTGTCGGAGAAGGCGAGCGCGCATTCGAAGCGGGAGATACCGACACTGCGTCGGTAAAGCTGTATCAGGCACAGCTTGGAGCCCCGAAGAACAAGCGGCTTCTCAAGGTCCTGCAGGAAACGGGAACCAAGCAGCTCGTTCAGAAGATGGAGCTCAACCATCTGGCGGACAGAAAGCTTCCTCCATCCAAGCAGCAGTATCGCGATATCGAGGAAGACCTTCTCTATGTCCTCGACGAGAAGGGACACACGGTGCACCTCACCGATCGCGG
This sequence comes from Gemmatimonadota bacterium, assembly GCA_046732835.1. Classification (GTDB taxonomy): domain Bacteria; phylum Gemmatimonadota; class Gemmatimonadetes; order Gemmatimonadales; family Gemmatimonadaceae; genus UBA4720. The sequence continues at coordinate 38,608 of JBKPNY010000051.1, forward strand.
TGTCGAGTTCATGTCACCGCAGGATCACGATGCATTCGTCCTGCCGGATATCTCGCAGGAAGTGCATCGCATCGATCATGATCTCGAGATGACGCCGGAAGAAAAACTCGAGGCGCGCAACGCGATCAATCGCGAGTACGCAGCAAAGAGCGAGCGACTGAACATCGTGCATCAGCTCCTGCGCGCGCATTCGCTGTACGAGATCGACGTCAACTATGTAGTGCAGGAAGGTCAGGTTCTGATCGTCGACGAGTTCACCGGCCGTACGATGCCGGGCCGGCGATGGTCAGAAGGGCTGCATCAGGCGGTAGAGGCAAAGGAGGGAGTTCAGGTCAAGGGTGAGACGCAGACCATGGCGACCATCACCATCCAGAACTACTTCCGCATGTACTCGAAGCTCGCGGGAATGACCGGTACGGCGGAGACGGAAGAGGGAGAGTTCCACGAGATCTACGGACTCGGTGTTTCCGTCATTCCAACCAATCGCGATGTCATTCGCGACGATCGTCACGATCTCGTCTACAAGACGCGCCGCGAGAAATACAACGCGATTCTCGAGGAGACCGAGCGGCTGCACAAGCTCGGCTATCCTGTGCTTGTCGGATCGGTGAGCGTCGATGTTTCGGAAACGCTTTCGCGCATGTTCAAGCGCGCGGGAATTCCGCACAACGTTCTCAACGCGAAGTATCACCAGCGTGAAGCTGAGATCGTCGCGAACGCGGGTCAGCCTGGCGCAGTCACAATCGCGACGAACATGGCCGGCCGCGGAACGGACATCAAACTTGGAGAAGGCGTCACAGTTTCCAAGGCGTCGGTCGTTAAGGATCCTGAGAACAAGCCGATTGAAGTCGAGGAGTGCGGCGGACTTCACATCATTGGATCGGAGCGCCACGAATCACGTCGTATCGATCGCCAGCTGCGTGGTCGCGCGGGACGTCAGGGCGACCCTGGATCCTCGCAGTTCTTTCTGTCGCTCGAAGACGATCTCATGCGACTGTTCGGAAGCGATCGCATTGCCAAGCTGATGGATCGCATGGGAGCTGAAGAAGGAGAGATGCTGACGCATCCCTTGATCACGCGATCGATCGAGCAGGCACAGAAACGAGTCGAGCTTCAGAACTTCCAGTCACGTAAGCGTCTTCTCGAGTACGATGATGTGATGAACCAGCAGCGAGAGGTGATCTACTCGCTGCGCTCGTTCGCGCTCGATGGCGGTGAAGAGCTCAGAGGCGAAGCCGAGAAGATGCTCGAGAAGGGAATTACCCGGCGCGTCGAGACCAACCTCGGCACGTTTGAAAGCGAAGAAGAGTGGGAGTTCGGTCTTTTGCGTCAGGATCTGCTGATGCACTACCTGCTCAGCGTTCCCGAGTTCGAGGAAGACCACGACAAGCCGACATCGCTCGTTGCTGCACAGGACGCTGCCGTTGCGGCGGGGAAGAAAGCGTTCAACGACAAACTTTCCGGCCTTGCTGAATTTGGCGGTCAGCTGCTTTCGCTTGTGATGCTCAATGTGCTCGACGAGAAGTGGAAGGATCACCTCTACGATCTCGATCAGCTGCGCAATGCAATTCACTATCGGTCGTGGGGGCAGAAGGATCCGCTCATCGAGTACAAGCAGGAAGCGTATGCGATGTTCGTCGATCTCATGAACGACATCTATCACACGTTCACTGAGCGATTCCTGCGCGCGCAGATTCAGTTCAATCCGCCGCCGGTGTTCGGTGAGCCCGATGCGCGGGAGCGTCAGCCTGCTCCAACGCGCCGCTACAATGCGCTCGGAGTTCTCGAGGACATTGTCCCCGACGAGGAAGTGAACGGCGATGGCGAGCCTGAAGAAGTCGTCGACATTGGACCTGCGGAGCCGCCGACGAAGAAAGCTGCTGCGCGTGCCGAGCCGATTGTCACCGGTGCGGGACGTGTTCGATCACTGAACGCTGCTGCGAACGCCACGCCCGCGGATTGGGAGAATGTCGGACGAAATGATCCGTGTCCCTGCGGATCGGGAAAGAAGTTCAAGAAGTGTCACGGCGCGACCGTGTAACGAATACGCTCACTCGCCTCGACTATTGGTAATGGCGGGATGAAGTACTGAAGTATTTATGACGACATACCATTCGGAGCTGGTATGTCGTCGAGTATCAGGGAGCTTCCTGCGAGCGAACGGCCGCGGGAAAGATTGAAATCACACGGAGCGCGCGCGCTGAGCTCTGCCGAGCTTCTCGCCGTTCTGCTTGGCAGCGGATCGGGTGGAAACCCGGCGATAAGAATTGCCCACGAGATTCTCACGACCGCTCACGGATCGCTGCGCCGGCTCAGCTCGCAACCTGTTGCTGCGATCACAGCTTTGAGCGGTGTCGGAGATGCGCGTGCTGTTGCGATTCATGCGGCGCTCGAGCTTGGTCGGAGAATGGCCGCGGAAGATCGTGAGGATGGAATCCCCGTTCGTGGTCCGCGCGACGTCCACGAAATCTTTGGACAGCGACTTCAGGATCTTCCGGTGGAGGAATTCCACGTCGCGATTCTCGATTCGCAGCACCGGCTCGAGCGTGATGTAACTGTTACACGTGGTCTTCTGAACTCTTCGCTGGTCCATCCGCGCGAGGTATTTCGTGAAGCAATCTCTGAGAATGCTGCGGCGATCATTCTGGTTCACAATCATCCTTCCGGTGATCCTACGCCCTCGCCCGATGATCGCGTCACAACGGAGCAGCTCGTAGCCGCCGGGAGGCTGTTGGACATCCCCGTCCAGGATCACATCATCATCGGCCGGGGACGCTACCTGTCATTTGCAGAAGCAGGACTGCTTTGACTACACCACTCCAGACTGAAGATTGAGACGGAAGATCCCCGGTTGGAGATCAGATATCAGGCGGTCTGACGTCTGATCCGGGATCTCGGATCTGCAGTCTCAGTCTCCAGTCTGGAGTGGTGTAGTTATGCCGTTTGCTGCGGCCGTTGTATAATAGGATTATGACGGCTGTCGAATCTCATGCCGTAATCCCCGGCTGGAACGATGATGGGCGACCCTTGCCCGAAAGGCTCGACCACGAGCTGCTCATGCGCGCGTATCGCTTCAGCGAGACTGCGCACCTGGGACAGAAACGCTTGTCGGGCGAGAACTTCGTTTCGCACTGCGTTGAAGTCGCAAAGATTCTAGCCGAGCTGCAGCTCGACACCGTCACGGTCGCGAGCGGTCTCATTCACGACATCGTCGAAGACACGAACGTATCAGTCGCTGAAGTCGATTCGCATTTCGGGCCCGAGATTGCGCAGATCGTCGATGGACTGACGAAGATTGGGCACCTTCCGATCAACTCGTCGCAGGACAGGCAGGTCGAGAACTATCGCAAGCTTCTTCTTTCGATTGCGAAAGATGCGCGCGTCATCATCATCAAGCTTGCTGACCGTCTGCATAACATGCGGACTCTCGACTACCTGCCGATCGAGAAGCGAACGCGCATCGCTCAGGAGACGCGGGATCTGTATGCCCCGCTTGCCCATCGATTCGGCATGGCGCGCATGCGATGGGAGCTCGAGGACCTCGCATTCAAGCATCTCGAGCCGAAAGAGTACAAGTCGCTTGCAAAGCTCGTCTCGAAGCGACGCGGCGAAAGAGAAGCGACAATCGGATCATTGTGCGAGCCGCTGCAGGAGCTTCTGAACAACGCAGGAATTCCGAACGTCGAAGTCACGGGACGCCCGAAGCATTTGTGGTCGATCTACAAGAAGATGACCAAGTGGGACAAGCCGTATGAAGAGATATACGATCTCATGGCGATCCGCGTTCTCGTCGACTCGGTTCCCGACTGCTACCACGCACTCGGCGTGATTCATGAGAAGTACACACCGCTTCAGGAGCGCATCAAGGATTACGTCGGGCAGCCCAAGTCGAACGGATATCAGTCGCTGCACACGACAATCTTCGGGCCGGGCAAGCAGCTTTTCGAGATTCAGATTCGTACTCGCGAAATGCATCGTACCGCTGAGTACGGAATCGCGGCGCACTGGCGCTTCAAGGAAAATGCAAAGAGCGCAGATGAGCTCGATCGCGCACTGCAGTGGTTCCGGCAGGTGCTCGAGCTTCAGCTCGATGCAAAGACGCCCGACGAATTCCTGGAGTTCCTGAAGCTCGACCTGTATCAGGACGAAATCTTCGTCTTCACGCCGACAGGCGATGTGATACAGCTTCCGAAAGGTGCAACTCCAATCGACTTCGCATTCGCGGTGCACACTGAAGTGGGACTGCATGCGGTTGGTGCGCGCATCAACGGACGGCAGGCGACACTCGCACGCGAGCTCAAGAACTCAGATACAGTCGAGATCGTGACATCTGCGACGGCGAAGCCCAGTCGCGACTGGCTGCAGCATGTTCGCACCGGCAGGGCTCGTCACAAAATTCGTCAGAAGCTTCGTGTCGAGCAGTCGAACACGTCGGCAAAGCTGGGGAAAGAAATTCTGCTGCGGGAAGTAAAACGCCGCCGGCTTGCAAAGCCCGACGACGACATGCTCGCAGCCGCAGCCGAAGCGATGGGGCTCAACGATGCTACTCATCTCATTGCGTCGATCGGGCAGGGTGACATCGGAGTGATGCAGGTTCTGAAGCACCTGTATCCCGAGGACGAAGCGCCAACTCCGCCCACTCGCACCACTCCGCTCGACTGGATTGTCGACAAGATGCGCGGCAGCCCGAAAGGCGTGCGCATTCAGGGTGTCGACGGCCTGATGGTGCGCTATGCGCAGTGCTGTCAGCCCGTTCCTGGCGATCCGGTTGTCGGATACGTCACGCGCGGTCGTGGAGTCAGCATTCATCGCGCGGACTGTCCCAATCTTCTGATGCTCGATCTCGAGCCTGAGCGCCGGCTCGATATCGACTGGAAGGAGCTCGAGGGCGAGCGTTTCATGGTTCGCCTGGTTCTCGACGCAACGGATCGCCGAGGTCTCTATGCTGATCTTGCTGCTGCCGTGTCGGGCACCGACACGGACATTCGCTCATTCGAGCTCGCGTCATCTGATGGGCACGTTACCGGTGCCTTAGCCGTCGAGGTCGAAAACCTCGCGCATCTTCAGAAAGTTCTGAAAGCTGCCCGGCGGGTTAAGGGAGTTACCGAGGTAACTCGAAAGGAAAGGCTCGCGAGCGATAATTAAGCTGCTGCCTGTCGCGCGACGTCGGCAGGTGCTGATCGCGGTTTGCTACATGCAAAGCCGTGGCGCCAAGCAGTCAGCAATGAGCAATTAGCGCCCGCTGATGTCACGCGACAGACAGCGCGTCGTCCATAATTCCCGAACAAAGACCGACATTCGATTATATTGTGAGGGTGCCAAAAGCCCAGTTCAACCTTCAAGCCCCATTTCAGCCAGCGGGCGACCAGCCCAAAGCAATAGCCGAGCTGACAAAGGGTCTCGAGCGCGGCGACAGGTTCCAGACCCTCCTCGGCGTAACCGGCAGCGGCAAGACGATGACCGTTGCGAACGTCGTTCAGAATATCGGCCTGCCAACGCTCGTTCTCTCGCACAACAAGACACTCGCGGCTCAGCTCTACGGCGAGATCAAAAGCTTCTTTCCCAACAATGCAGTCGAGTACTTCATCTCGTACTACGATTACTACCAGCCCGAAGCGTACGTGCCGACAACGGACACGTACATCGAGAAGGATGCGTCGATCAACGAGGATATCGATCGGCTGCGTTTGAGAGCGACATCGAGTCTGATGGAGCGCGATGATGTCATCATCGTCGCAACGGTTTCGGCGATCTACGGTCTCGGCGACCCGCGAAGCTATCGCGAGCAGATGGTCACTCTCACGAAAGGCCAGCGCATTCCGCGCGATGAGATTCTCAGGTCGCTCGTGAAGATTCAATACTCACGCAATGACGTGATGTTCGATCGCGCAACATTCCGTGTGCGTGGCGATACTGTCGAGATTCTTCCAGCATACGAAGAGCAGGGAGTTCGCGTCGAGATGTGGGGTGATGAGATCGAGCGCATCTCGAAAATCAATCCACTCACCGGTGAAGTGATCGCTGATCTTGGAAAGGCAGCGATCTATCCTGCAAAACATTTCGTCACGTCACGTCCCACGATTCAGCGTGCTGTCGAGCTGATTCGAGCTGAATTAGCGGAGCGACTGACTGAATTGAGAGCGACAGGAAAGCTTCTCGAAGCGCAGCGACTGGAGTCGCGCACGAATTTCGACATCGAGATGATGCTCGAGATTGGGACATGCGCAGGAATCGAGAATTACTCGCGTCATCTTTCTGGTCGGGCAGCGGGCGAGCGCCCTGCGTGTCTCTTCGATTATTTCCCGGAAGATTTTCTTCTTGTTGTCGACGAATCGCACGTCACGCTTCCGCAGATTGGCGGAATGTTCAACGGCGATCGCGCGCGAAAGCTCACTCTCGTGGATTATGGCTTCCGCCTGCCCAGTGCGCTGGATAATCGTCCGCTGATGTTCGATGAGTTTTTGTCGCTCACACCGCGCGCGATCAACGTTTCCGCCACGCCTGGTGAGATTGAGCTGAGACTTTCAGAAGGAGTTGTCGTTGAGCAGATCATTCGGCCAACAGGTCTTATCGATCCGGAGATCGACATTCGTCCTGTGCGCGGTCAGGTGGACGATCTGCTGAACGAGATCAGGCTTCGAGAGCAGAAAGGCGAGCGCGTTCTCGTGACGACTCTCACCAAGAGGATGGCCGAAGATCTCACCGATTATCTCCAGCAGATGGGAGTGCGTGTGCGCTACATGCACTCCGACATCGATGCCATCGAGCGAATGGAGATTGTTCGTGGATTGCGGCTTGGCGAATTCGACGTGCTGATCGGAATCAACCTCTTGAGAGAAGGTCTCGATCTTCCTGAAGTGTCACTCGTGGCAATTCTCGATGCGGATCAGGAAGGATTCCTTCGCAGTGATCGCTCGTTGATCCAGACAATCGGTCGTGCCGCGAGGCACTTGAATGGTCGAGCGATTTTCTATGCAGATAGAATCACGGGCTCGATGGAGCGTGCGATAGAGGAGACAAAGCGGCGGCGTGATACGCAGCGAGCGTACAATGCGGAGCACGGCATTGTTCCGAAGACTGTGATCAAGAGCACGGAGCAGGTTCGATTCATCACGCGCGTCGCGGACGCTCGCGAAGCCTCGGACGCACGACATCAGGAGCAGGAGCGTCGCGTTGCAAGCGCAGCCGCGAACTTCTCGAAAGATCCTGCTCAGCTGATTGCGCAGCTTGAAAAAGAGATGAAGCAGGCGGCGACTGATCTCGATTTCGAGACTGCAGCGCGATTGCGCGATCAGCTGTTCGAGATTCGCGCGAAGGCTGACGGAAATCGCTCGCGTGCGCGCAGCTCTCTCGCAGCGATTAGGGTCGAGCGCTAGTGCAGACTCATCGTCACCTCGTTCCTCCGCTGGCAGCGAGGGGTCATCTCAATCTCACCGAGCGTGAGATGGTCGACTGGGGACGCGAGCTCGGTGAAGCAGTCGTCCCCCCGCTTGTGATTTCGCTTTCCGGCGATCTTGGCGCGGGCAAGACAACTCTCGCTCAGGCCATTTGCTCGGGCTATGGAGTGGAAGAGCCGGTGACAAGTCCGACCTACGCGCTGGTTCATCGCTACGAAGCTGACAAGTCTCCAGTGTATCACGTCGACCTGTATCGCCTCGATGACGCGTCGCAGCTCACGAACATCGGATGGGATGATCTCATTGGTGAGCGGGCACTGGTGATAGTCGAATGGCCCGAGCGAGCAGGTGATCGCATGCCGGGAGATCAGCTTCACATCGACCTTCGACACTTGAGGGAAGACGAGAGTCGTCGAGTGCTGATGGCAGGATGAGTCTCGGGCTTACGCTGGCGCTCGACGGTTCGACTTACGCGGGCAGTGTGGCATTGATCAGGGAGCGGGAAGTGATTGCGGAGCGTCAGCTTCCGCCAGTTGCGAAGCCCGGTCGTGAAGGTCGCGCTGAGCATTTCATGCCGATGGTCGCGCAATGCCTTGGCGATGGGAAAGCAGGGCCACGCGATCTGGCACGCGTGATTTGTGGAGAAGGGCCGGGAAGCTTTACGAGCCTGAGAGTGGCGGCATCGATTGCAAAGGGACTCGCTGTCGGCGCAGGGATTCCACTTTTTCCGGTATCGTCGCTTCTTCTGATCGCCGCTTCGACTGATGTAAAAGATGGACGGTGGTACGCAGTTCTTCCCGCAATGCGCGGCGAGTTGTTCGCGGGTCTGTTCGAAAAGAATGGTGATTCAATCGAGCAGATTGCTGCGACTTCAGTGATTCCAGCGGAAAGGCTTGTCGACGAGGTGGATCAGGCGCATGCGAACGCGATCGATTCGGGGATACTCCCTCACGCAAAGGGAGCTGCACGAATTCTCGATTCGATTATCGCTGCCGGAAAAGCTGATATCGAAACGTGGGAGCCGATCTATGGAAGACTCGCGGAAGCGCAGGTGAAGTGGGAGGCACTGCATGGTCGGCCGCTGGTGTGAATATCCGAACCGCTCGCGACGGAGACATGCTCAGTGTCGGTTTGATCGAGCGTGATTCCTTTGCAGATCCGTGGGGACCGAGGGAGTTCGAATCAGCATTGAGCGCTCCTCAGACTATCTTTTTGATTGCTGAGGACACTGAAGGAGTTGTTGCAGGTTATGCAATTGCGCTGGCGGTGGCGGACGAAGCGGAGATTCTCAATCTCGCCGTCCATCCGAAGTTTCGGGGAAAGGGAATCGGCGGCAGACTGCTCGATTCTGCGGTCGATCAGGTGAAGTCGCGTGGTGCTGAGCAGATCTACCTTGAAGTGAGAGAATCCAACGACGCTGCGAGAAAGTTGTACGCCGCGAAGGGATTCGATGTGATAAACCGCCGGCCACGGTATTACCGTCATCCGGTCGAGGATGCACTGGTGCTGCGGCTGGCGATGCAACGATGACGTTGGGAATGCCGGGTGTGCGCGCATTTGCGCTCCCGGATTACGATTGAACAGAGACAAGGGGAACTAGCGCCGGGAGGCAACGTGAGTCGGAGTGTGAACAAGGTGACGCTGATCGGGAATCTCGGAAACGATCCTGAAGTGCGCACCACGGCAGGCGGTGGCAAGGTCGCATCATTTTCGCTCGCAACGAGCCGTCAGTGGAATTCTCAGTCTGGTGAGAAGCAGGAAAAGACCGAGTGGCATCGCTGTGTCGCCTGGAATTCCCAGTGGGCCGGCAGCGGCAAGGGAAGCGGAATGGGCCTCGCTGACATTGTCGAGAAGTACTGCAAAAAGGGCGAGCGCGTGTACGTCGAGGGCTCCATCGAATACAGCCAGTGGAAAGACAAGGAGGGGCAGACTCGCTACACGACTGAGATTCGTGTTCGCGAGCTGATGCTTCTTGGGTCCAATCGCGGTGGCGGCGATTTCGATTCCGATTCGTCCGACAGCGGACGCTCCCGCGCCCCTGCTCGCAGCGGCGGTCGTACCTCGAGTGAGAACACTTTCGACGATTTCCCGGCAGCACTCGAAGATCAGGACGACGATCTACCGTTCTGAATGCTGAATGCTGAATTCTGACGTACAGAGGACTTAGGACCAGGGACAAAGTGCTGAGCAGCACGCATTTAGGTCCAGGTTCCGACGTCCTCGTTACGTCAGAATTCAGCATTCAGCATTCGTGACGTTCTGGCAAGCTCAGGAGTCACTTGGGAAGCGTTAATTCACCCTTGGAGTACTATCAGATGCTCTCCAGAGTCGCTTTCCAGAGTTTTGTCCTTTCAGCGGCGTTAGCCTCGTCTGCGCTGGCTCAAACGCCTGCCGCACCGCCAAAGCCGTCGACCCAGAAGCCGGGGCCGACGCTCGTTGAGGTGAAGGCCGGGCCTAACGAAGTCGTTCACGTCGTAAAGCGCGGCGACACGCTGTGGGATCTGGCGAAAGCGTACCTCAAGGATCCGTTCCGCTGGCCCGAGGTTTTTCAGCGCAACACTGACATCGTCGAAAACCCCCACTGGATCTATCCCGGAGAAACAATCCGCATCCCGTCCAGTGAGGTGAAGCCTGAAGTTCTTGCTCGAATTGCCACAAAGCCGGCTCCTTCAGTCGATCGCACTGTTTTCTCGTCGACACCAGGAGGATTGGTTCCGGATCGCATCGGATCCAACGGCGAAGTCCTTGGCCGCGATGCAACGTCCGGTGTTCCGCGTGGCGAGATCGAGTCTGCTCCGTTTGCCATGAAAAAGGGTGGCCCCGTTAACCGCGGCCGCCTCGCAGCAGCATATGACCGCCCCGGTATAGTGTCGGCGGCAGGGGAGCGTCGCTTCCAGCTGCATGATCGCGTTTTCCTCGATCTGCCAAAGGGAGTCGCGGGAAATCCTGGTGACCTCCTTCTCGCTTATCGCCTCGGCGACGAAATCAGCGACGTTGGTCAGGTCGTGATCCCGACCGGCATCATCCGTGTCGAGTCGAGCTCGCTCGGAATGCCGATGGGTCGCGTGGTGAAACAGTTCGGCGAGATCGTACTCGATCAGTCGCTCATTCAGCTCGAGTCGATTCCAGCGTCGATTGGTCGCCCCGTTGCAGTTCCTCCGGGTCCTGCCGAGAAGGTGATCTACGTTGCCGATGAGCCGGTGCTCCCGACTCTCCAGACGTACGTGCTGATTTCGGCGAAATCTGCGAATGGCGTGAGAGTCGGCGACCAGTTTACGCTGATCGATGACAGCGTCGATCCGAAGTATCCAGCGCCTCCGGTTCCAGCGGCGATTGCGGAAGTTGTGAGAGTCACCCCGTATGCGGTCACGGTGATTGTCGTCGATCATGAACAGCCGCGAATTTATCCGGGAATGCTCGCAAGACTGAGCGCGCGCGCACCGTAGTCCCTGGTTTAAATTTGAGCGATCATGATTGTGGTCGCTCACTTTATCGCGATATCCTTTTACATAGCGGCGGCGGCGCTTGCAGCGCTGCCGTTCGCGCGTCGCGTAAAAGCGCCGGTGAGCAGCGTAATTACCACTCTTGGCCTGGGCCTGATTGCGCACGCAGTTGCGCTTGCCGCATTCGCCCGTGAGAGTGGATCCGGATCTCTTACCGGCCTTGGTCCCGCGCTGAGCTTTGCAGGATTTATCCTTGCTGTATCGCTCATTCTCGTGGAGACATTTGCACGCGAGGTAAGCGTTGCACTGATTGCCGCGCCACTCGCGGCTATTCTCGTTGTCGCAGCGAATATCTTTGGTCTGCGCCCGTTGATGGATCCGCAGGGAGCGCGTGCTGTGTGGCTTGTGATGCACATCGTGTTGAGCTTCGCGGGCATGGCGGCCTATGCCACCGCTGCAGCCGCTGGAACGATGTACCTCATTGCTCATCGTGACCTGAAGTCGGCGCGATTCGGTGCAATTTTCAGATTCTTTCCGCCACTCGATACGCTCGATCGCGTAAATCATTTCGCATCCATTGCCGGATTTCTTGGTCTTACGACAGGTCTCGCACTCGCGGCTGCGTACTCGATCGCGTACCGCACCGTAGTTCTTCCGCAGCTGGTGTGGGGGCTCGGCGCATGGGTCTGCATTGGAGCGCTCGCGCTTGGCAGAATGCTTCGCGGTCTTCAGGCACGCCGCGCAGCCATCCTCTCGGCAGTTACTTTCGCGAGCGTGATGGTGATGTACGTCGTGTTTCGCGTTACGTCGCTCAACCGGGGACAGTTCCTCTGAGCTCGCTCCCAATTGCACTCAAAGGTGAAGCGATTCACGCAATCGTCATTGGAGGCGGTGCTGTCGCCACCCGAAAGACACTGACGCTTTGTGACGCAGGCGCGAAGGTGACCGTGATTGCGCCGGAGATTTCGGATGATCTCTCCAGCGCTGCCTCGTCGAATGCACAGATCTCGCTCGAGAAGAGACGCTACGCCGGCGCGAATGATCTCGCCGGCGCGGACATTGTTTTTGCGGCGACAGATTCCGAAACAGTGAACGAGACTGTCGCGGCAGATGCGAGATCGCTGCATCGCCTGGTGAATGTCGTGAGCGATGGAGCCAAAGGATCGTTCGTATCCATGGCTACCCATCGCAATGGGCAAGTGACTATTGGGGTGATTGCGGGCGGTCAGCCCAAGGAAGCGATGCGGATTCGCGACTCGATCGCGCGCAGACTGCGTCAGACGGAGCGCGACTGATGTCACTCGTCATCGCCGGCGTGAATCATCGCACAGCTCCAATCGAAGTGCGCGAAAAGCTGGCCTTCTCAAGCAGTGAGCACTCTTCAGTGCTGTCGGAGCTCAAGGCGAATCCTTCGGTGGGTGAAGCTGCTCTTTTGTCGACGTGCAACAGAACCGAAGCATATCTGATCGATTCCGACGACAGTGCAGTGGCACAGGTTCGCGATCTGTTCTCGGCCCGGCTCGATGAGAATGCTTCGCCTTATCTCTACATTCGTCACGATCGCGACACGGCGTCTCACCTTTTCAGAGTCACTGCCGGTCTCGATTCGATGATTCTCGGCGAAGCGCAGATCCAGGGACAGGTCTCCGATGCCTGGGAAAATTCGCGTGAGAGCACAGGTGCCGCGCTCAACCGGCTCTTTCAGCAGGCGCAGCTTGTTGGATCGAGAGTAAGAGCCGAAACCGGGATTGGCCGAGGTGCGGCGTCGGTGAGCTCTGCTGCGGTTCAGCTGGCAAAGAAAATCTTCGGATCTCTCAATGGCCGAAGAGCAATGGTGCTCGGCGCCGGGGATGTGGCCGCGGTCGCGCTCGAGTGTCTGCGCAGCGAGGGCGTTCGAGTCGGGATCGTTGCAAATCGCACATACGACAGGGCCGATGCGCTCGCAAAGGCGCACGGCGCTGTTGCAATGCACTATGACAAATGCTGGGAGAATCTGGCATCTGTTGATATACTGGTCTGTTCGACGGCATCCCCGCGGGCCATGGTGAGTGTCGAACAGGTCGCGCCGGCGATGCGTGCGAGAGGAGATCGACCTCTCTGCATTCTGGATATCGCAATGCCGCGCGACGTCGAAGCAAACGTTGGAGAGCTTGAGAATGTCTTTCTGTATGACCTCGACGATCTGCGCGCGGTTGCAGCCGCGGCTCTCGATGAGAGAAAGGAAGATATCCCGGCTGCGGAGAGAATCATTGCAGGTGAAGTTGAGCGATACTGGGACTGGCTTGCGGGATTGGCTGCAGTGCCAGTTGTGACAGAGTTCCGGACACAGATGGACAGGGTGAGGGAAGAAGAGCTGGCGAGCGCGCTTCGCAGAATCGATGGGCTGACGAGCGATCAGGCGAAGGCAATCGAGAGTTTCTCACGGTCTCTCATGAACAAATTTCTGCACGAGCCGAGTGTGCGTTTGCGCGCAGCGGCTGCAAATGGAAGGGGGTTGGGAGTAGTGGATGCAGCGAGATATCTCTTTGCGCTGGAGCCGGATTCTGTGAAGTCTCCCGAGGACGGAGACAAGGGTTGAGTCCAAGAGCCCTTGTCACCGGAGGAGCCGGGTTCATCGGCTCTCACGTTGCCGATCTCTTCATCGAAGAGGGATACGACGTCGAGATCATCGACGACCTGTCGACCGGCAATCGCTCCAACGTCAACGAGCGTGCAGCTCTGCACGAAACGAGCGTTGCATCGCGCGACACTCGCCGAATTGTCAGAGAGGGAAACTTTGACGTTGTGGTTCACCTTGCTGCGCAGATCGATGTGAGAAAGAGCGTTGCCGATCCCGTCTTCGACGCGACAACCAACATCATCGGCACCCTGAACATTCTCGAGGCCATTCGGGAGAGCGGAAAAAAGACGCGCATTGTCTTCACGTCGACCGGCGGCGCGATCTACGGAGACTTCAATACTCCGCCCAACATCGAGACGTACGCGAAGGATCCTGAATCGCCGTATGCTATTTCAAAGCTCGCGTCCGAGTACTATCTGTCCTACTATGGTCGGGTTCATGGGCTCGAGCATGTCGCGCTTCGGTTCGGCAATGTGTACGGCCCGCGCCAGGATCCACACGGCGAAGCAGGAGTCGTCGCCATTTTCTGCAACCGAATTCTCGCCGGAAAATCTCTCACCATTTTCGGTGACGGACTACAGACTCGCGATTACGTGTACGTCGGCGACGTTGCGCGCGCGGTATTTCTCGGCGCAACGCGCGAGCTTCCCGCTCCCGCTCGTGTCGATGCGCGAGCGTTCAATGTTGGAACCGGTCTTGGCACATCGGTGATGGATCTAGCCCGCCTTCTGCAGGAATCCGCGGGCAGCAATGCCGAGACGGTGTTTGCGCCGCGGCGTCCGGGTGAGCAGCAGGAAAGCTTTCTCGATGCCAGCAAGGCGCGGAAAGAGCTCGGGTGGGAGCCGATGGTTTCACTTTCAGAAGGTCTCGCAAAAACGTTCGCCTGGTCTGAGAATCAGCACACGGTGCAGAAAACTTGACGCCATTGATCCTCATGCAGGTCGGCGCCGCAGTTCCATCTTCACCGATGGAGCTCGTATCGCAGTCGAGCGGCGCAACGAAAATCGTCCTGATAATTCTTGCCGTGCTCTCGCTTGTCAGCTGGACATTGATGATCGGGAAGTGGATCGAGTTCAATCGTGCAGAAAAAGCAGGAAAGGAATTCGTCGACAAGTTCGAGCGTGCGCACACCCTCGACGAGGCAGCAGCCATCGCCGACAGATCGCCCGCCAGCCCGCAGAAGGGCGTGATGACTCGGGCGGTGCGTTTCATCAACGAAACCACTCCCGCACTCGCGGCCACTGATGATCGTCATGCGCGACTGAGTGCGTCGCAGGTGGAGGCGCTGCGCCAGGTTCTCGATTCGGCCAGCGGCGGAGTGCGTGATCAGCTCGGCCGATTCGTTCCGTCTCTCGCGACAATCGGCTCGGCGAGTCCGCTCATCGGACTGCTTGGAACAGTGCTCGGCATCATCGAGGCATTCATTGGAATCGCGACGAAAGGCTCGGGAAACATCGGCGCCGTTGCTCCGGGCGTTGCTGAAGCGCTCATCGCGACCGCGGCTGCACTCAGCGTGGCCATTCCTGCAGTCTTCGGGTACAACATCTTTGCGCACCGTCTGAATCGATTCGACGGCGAGCTCGATGCATTCGGATCGGAGCTCGTTGCACTCATGGTGCGCGAGGGGCGCATCTAATGAGAAGGCGCAGGGAAAGAATGGGTCTCAATGCAGAGATCAACGTCGTGAGCCTCATCGACGTGATGATGCTCCTGATGGTGATCTTCATGATCACCGCTCCAATGATGCAGGGCGGAATCGACATCAGCCTTCCAAAGGCCGAAGCAAGGCCACTGGAGGCGAAGAGCGGACTGGTAGTTACAGTCGATCGTGCAGGGAAGATCCACGTCGACGAAACGGTTCTCAGCTTTTCCGAATTTCGCGCAACGTTTCGTGCGCTCGCTGCAGATCGTGGCCGCGATGGTGTGTATCTCCGCGCGGATAAGGGCGTCCCATATGGAGAGGTCGTAAGAGTGCTCGCGGTGATGCGAGCGAGTGGAACTCCTGATGTCGGGTTGGTTGCCGAAGATGAAGACAGCAAGAGGTAGCAGTCAGTCTTGGTAATTGCGTACCCGAATTCCGCGAGACTCAAAGGCCCGCTTGGGATGTCACTGGCGCTGCACGGCGCGCTGGTGGCTGCAGTTCTCTTGAGCTTTCGTAAGGAAAAGCCCGAGGCGCTGCCGCCCATCTATAAGGTGAACATTGTTGCGGCACCGCCTGGTCCGAGAGCGATCGGTGTAGTTCAGCCGCCGACTGCTACTCCAAAACCGGCGACGCCAACGGTCACACCGCCTGCGCCGCCAAAAACGAAAGAGCCTGCAGTTCCCATCGCGAAGGCAACTCCGCAAAAGGCTGCACCTCGTGCGACGCCGGTCGAGAAGACTGCTGAAACGCCTCCCGCCAATGCGCCAAAAGCTGGTGGTGGACCAATCGGCGGGAAAGGAACCGACGTCGCAACAGTACAAACTGAGGGAATCGATTTTCCCTTCCCAGGGTATCTGAACAACATCGTCCGCCAGATTGCCCTTCGTTTTAATCCTGCCGATGCCAATTCCGGTCGGCGCGCAGAGGTTAGATTTGTGATTCGTCGCGATGGCTCAGTCATCGGAATCGGATTCGTCACAAGGTCGGGCTCGTACGCCTTCGACCTCGAGGCTCAGGGCTCAATCGAAGCCGCTGCCTCGCAATTCGGACCGCTCCCTGAAGGCTTTCACGACGATGCTCTGCCAGTCGTATTCAGCTTCGATCCACGCATCATAAGATGAAACTTCGTTATCTCTCGGTCGCCGCCGCAGCCATCGTAACCGCCGCGGTTGTGAGCACTCGCGCCTGTGGCCAGCAGCCCACAGCGCCTCCTCCAGGTGTGAGACTCGGCATCAACTATCCAGCGGGTACCACTCCGAAAGTCATCGTCATGCCGGTAGACAGTACTCCGGGTGATTCGGTCCGCACGCTGATACAGCGTGATCTCGATTACAGCGACCAGATAACTCCGCTCGTGCTCGACGACATGACGCTCATGGGAATGACGCCGGCACCGGGGCAGCCGTACAACTTTTCGCTGTTCGCAAATCTTGGTGCGGCCGCAATTGTCGATGCCAAGCGCAGCTCAGGCGGCTTTCTCGTCTCGCTTTACGACGTAAGCACACAGCGCAAGCTAGAGTCGCGCGATTTCCGGGTTGCAGGTATTCCGACAAATCGCGACGCGAAGCTTCTCGATTCCGTTACTGTCGCAACCACTGCGCGCGAAAAAGCCGCCCGCGATTCAGTTTATCGCACGCTCAAGGTTCGCGCAGACGTGATGCGTCGGCCGCGGCTTGCAAAGGACACTCGCGACCGGCGTTTTGTCATTCGCGATTCCATTCGCCGTGATTCAACCGCGGCGGCATATCTGCGCCGCAACATCAGCAGGTGGGAAGAAGATCGCCGCGATTCAGTCGCCGCTTCGATCACGCGGACGGTTTCACGCATTGCACGCGACGATTCACTTGCGCGTCTTGCTGCTGAAGATGCGCAGCGCATCGGACTGCACCACATCAGCGATGAAGTTCAGCGATGGATCACCGGTCGCCCCGGTGTTGCTGCGACTCGTATTGCGTATGTGCACAACGGTCTCGTTCGCGTTGTCGACAGCGATGGCTTCAACGACAAGCCACTCACTCGAAGAGGGTTGTCACTCTCACCCGCATGGCATCCGAGCGGGCGCAAGCTGATCTACTCGAAATTCCTCGAAGGCGGTGCCGGCACTCAGCTCGAGGAAGTCGATTTCGCCACGGGCAAGACGAGAACAATCAGCGGCGGAGGATTGAACATCACGCCGGCGTACTCGCACGACGGGCGATATGTAGTCTATGCGAGCGGCAACGAGCAGGGCACCGATCTGATGATGACGCCTATCGACTCGCCAGGTGTGGTGACGAGACTTACCTTCGGACGTGGAAGCGACAACGGATCTCCAACGTTCAGTCCCGATGGAAGACAGATCGCTTTCTTCTCGTCGCGATCGAAGTTCCCGCAGATATACACGATGGATTTCGACGGGACGAACATACAGCTGCTCACTCCTTTTACGCCTGGAGTTCGCAGCTATCGCGCAGCACCGGACTGGTCCCCGGATGGCCGGGCAGTCGCATATGAGCAGCAGATGGGCGATTTTCAGGTGTGGATGATTAACGTCCGCGATAAAGAGCCGCGGCAGCTCACGAGTGAAGGCGAGAATGAAGGACCGTCATGGGCACCCGACGGTCGTCACATCGCACTCTCTTCGACGCGGGGCGGCTCGAAGCAGATCTGGATTCTCGATACTGAGTCAGGAAGGTTCCGTCAGCTCACGCGCAATTCAGGCGCGCGATTGGCGGCGTGGTCTCCGATGATAGTCCTAACGCCCTAATCCCCCTCGCACTACGGAAAATGCATTCAATCGCCAGAGCATTCGGAATCGCAGTCGCAGTATCACTCGTTGCGGCAGGCTGCCACAAGAAATCTTCCACTCGACCTGCGCCCAAGAGAGTGAACACAGACAGTCTGGTTCGCGAACAGGCGCGTCTGGATTCAATTGCGCGGGCAGAGGCAGCTCGTAACGCCGAAGCTGCGCGCAATGCTGCAGCAGCTGCTGCGGGACCTGCGACAAACGCCGCCGTCACATCGAGCGAGCGTTCAGTGATGTCGAACGTCATCTACTTCGCTCTCGATGAATCGGCTCTGGAAGACGACTCGAGGAGCGCGCTCGAAGCAAAGGCGCCCGTGCTTCTGCGTCATCCCAACATGCGCATTCGCATCACCGGCCATGCTGATGAGCGCGGTTCTGACGAATACAACCTTGCACTTGGACTTCGTCGTGCCGCCGAAGCAAAGCGGTATCTCGCCGCACTCGGGATTGGTGAAGACCGCATCGAGATTGTCACGCTCGGTGAGGAAAGACCGGCAGTGCAGGGACACACTGAAGAAGCGTGGGCGCTCAACCGTCGCGCTGAATTCGAGATCATATCGGGGGCATGATGCAGTCAGCGGTATCGCGCATCGGGAAAAGCGCAGCCGTCGGATTACTTTCGACGACGCTTGCGGCGTGCTTCGCATCGACAGCGCAGCTGGATGAAGTACGCGACGATGTGTCAGCAACGCGGGCGGAAGCAGCGACGTCGGATTCCGTGCGAGCTGTCCAGCTCGTGCAGATCCTTGCAACTCTTCGTGATGTGACGGATTCGATCTCGTCGCTCAATCAGCGCATGACGCGTCTCCGCGCGGAGACGCAGGCCGATGTGCGCGGCATGCGACAGGAAGTGAATCAGATTCTCGAAGTCACGGGGCAGAGCGAAACGAGGTTGAAGGAGCTCAGGGCGCAGATCGATTCAAAGATGCGTCAGGTTCCGCCTCCACCTGCTCCCACAGCTCCGCCCATCGACACAGTTCAGACTGTAACTGCTTCACCTGCCGCTGCTCCCGTGGAAGACGCACCGCCCGCGGAGGAGCTGTACCGCATCGGGCGGGATCAACTGACCCGAGGCGGGAATACGGCTGCGCGCAGCGCATTGAGCGACCTGCTCAAGCGATATCCGGATTCGGAGCTCGCTCCTGATGCGCAGTTCCTGATCGCGGAATCGTATGCGGCAGAGAAGAAGAACGCGCCCGCGGATTCAGCGTATGCAGAAGTAGTCAGCAAGTATCCGGATTCGCCGCGAGCGCCTACAGCGCTGTACAAGCGCGGCATAATGGCACAAACCGCTCGTCGGACCACAACAGCGAAGAGACTCTACAACGAGCTGATTCAGAAGTACCCGTCGTCAGATGAGGCGGAGCTCGCGCGCGAGCGGCTGCGCGTATTGGGTTAAGACCTGTGGCGAAGGCGCATGTGGCTCCTGACACGGAGATGCCGTTTCTCGATCATCTCGAGGAGCTGAGACAGCGCCTTTTCTGGATTGCCGGGGCAATACTCGTCGGAGTGATTGCGTCGTTCATTGTCCTTTCCCAGAAACGACTGGATCTCGTGGGTCTTCTCGCCGAGCCCATCAAGCCCTATCTCAGGAACGGCAGCCTTGTGTACACACATCCAGGCACGTCGTTCAAGATCATCCTCAACGCTTCGATAATCTCGGGGATAGTTCTCGCAACGCCGGTGATCGGCTATCAGCTGTGGGGATTCTTTTCTCCTGCGCTTCATCCGCACGAAAAGCGCGTGATCGTGCCGACGCTGATGGGGATGGTCGGACTTTTCCTCGCAGGTGTTGCGCTTTGCTACTTCGTGGTGCTGCCGTTCACGTTGAAGTTCTTCCACGGATTCGAGTCGGCATCTCTTACGCCGATGATCGAAGCCACGGAGTACTTCGATTTTGCATTCAGCATGATGCTCGCTTTCGGCCTCGCCTTCGAGCTGCCGATTGCAATCCTGCTTTTATCCGTGCTTGGAATCATCCAGCCCAAGACGCTCACGAAATACCGTCGCCATGCGATTGTGGTGTGCGTTGTGGCCGCGGCGTTCATTACGCCCGATGCGAGTCCCACCACTTTGTTCGCTCTTGCCGGACCTCTCTATTTCCTCTTTGAGCTCGGCGTTGTACTGTCTTACTCCGTGACGAGAAAAAGACGTGAGCGCGAGCGGCAGGAGCTTCTTGAAGAGCAGCGTCTGGAGGCGCAGCGGAGGCAGGCGCGCGAGCATTCCGATTCAGCGGCGCGTGAGCCCCGGCGATTAGGAGCGAGCGTTTGAGACGAGTCCTTCTTGCCGCTTCACTTGTCCTCACTGCAACAGCGGGCGCGCAGGTAATCCCGCGTCCCACAAAGCCGCCCGTCCCTGCGCGGAATCCGTCCGACACCACCGCGAAAGCGGACTCTACAAAAACTGATTCGGCGCACAAGGAGCTCATCAAGTGGGAAGAACCCGACTCGATGACCAACGAGCTTCTTAACCGGAAAGGCTACGAGATCACCCGGTACCAGGGAATGAAGGTCGTGTTTAATGCGAAGACACGCACTCTGTACCTGGAAGGAATTCCCGCCGGTGTCGGACGAAACGGGACCATCCTGGTCGGCGATACCATCACTTATAACGATTCGACAAAAGTCGTCCTCGCACTTGGCGACACGCTGATTCTGCGTGATCCCTCTCGAGGAAGCGCCGACGTAATCGCGCTGCATCAGATGCGATACAACGTCGCTTCGCAGCGCGGGACCGTGATGGACATCAGTACTGCGCTCGAGAGCGGCGAGACATGGTATGTGCGCGGATCGCGCGCAGGCTTTGTTCGAGACACAACGGGCGGGCCCGCTACCCGTTTCTATGCGAGAAACGCATCGATCACGAGCTGTGACGATTCCGTTCCCGATTATCACTTCCAGGCGAAGGAAGTGAAGCTCATTGGGAAGAACCTGATGGTCGCGCGACCGGCGGTGCTTTACATCGGCGACGTTCCAGTGTTCTGGCTGCCTTTCATTTTCCAGGACATGCGAACGGGACGGCGAAGCGGATTGCTCACGCCGCGATTTGGCGTGAATGAAATTTTCCGCAACAGTCCGTCGTATCGTCGTCACGTCGACAACTTCGGCTACTACTTCGCGCTCAGCGATTACACGGATGCTCAGGTGAGCCTCGACTGGCGCAGCGGCGCAGGTGCATCCGAAGGGGATCCCGGCTGGCTCCGGCTAAATGGTGAATGGAGATACCGGTGGATGAATCGGTTCCTCACCGGAAGATTCGGTGTTTCACAGATGTGGCAGCGGGATGGAAGCCGCAACACTGCGCTTTCATGGGCGCACCAGCAGGATTTCTCGCAGGATACACATCTCACGACTGACTTGAACTACGTCACGAGCACGGCTCTGCAGCGTCAGAATTCGTTCGATCCGAGACAGGTGCTCGCGACAATCCGCAGCAATGTATCGTATCAGCAGAAGTTCGGTCCGTTCTCGATGAGCGTCGGTGGATCGCGACTGCAGTATCCCGGGCGGTCAGAAGTCACGCAGGATTTTCCCAACTTCACGATCAGCTCGCCGACACTTTCACTCGGTGACCGCTTTGACTGGACGCCAAACCTCAGCATCAGCAATCACGAGCAGCGAAAGGTAGATCGCAACGGTGAGTTTGCTTTCCGATATACGAGTCCAGGCGGAGTTCTCGACAGTGCCCGCCTCAAGAGCGATTCGCGTGCGACGTCGCTCAATCTGGGTACTCCCTTCAAGATTTTTGGATTTGCGATTCCCCTGAGTCTCCGCGTGTCTGATCAGGAGAACAACGCTCCGGTGCGAATCAAGGTCGTCGATCAGAATGATCCGACTCAGCGCATAGATCGCGTTTTTGCGCGTACGTTCAGCACGGAAATCGACTGGACTACGGGATTCAGTCTTCCGCAGTTTTTCCCGACTACGCTCAAGCTTTCGCCAAGCATCGGGATCAGCAACGTCGACGGGCATTCATACTGGATTCGGACGGAACAGACTGGCGGCAGGTATGTCCATCAATCGAAGCGGCTGAATTACGGCGCCGGAATGAGTCCGACGATTTTTGGATTGTTTCCGGGTATCGGCCCCATCAGCCGCTTCCGCCACACAATCTCGACGAACGTCAGTTACTCCTACGCGCCGGCATCGACTGTGAATCGCGAATTTCTTTCCGCGCTCAACATCGACCCGGTTTCGTACCTGGGCAATCTTGCGCAGAACCAGATCACACTTCAGGTGCAGCAGGTCCTCGAGGCGAAGCTCAAACCGAAAGACACGACAGGCGCCGAGCCGAGAAAGATCAAGCTTGTGGGTCTCAACGTGACGCCGCTGACTTACGATTTCGAGCGAAAGAAAAAGACCGGACAGGGCTTCACCACTGAAAATCTCGGACTCGATTTCAACTCTGATCTGCTCCCTGGTTTCTCAGCCAGTGTGCAGTACTCGTTGTTCCAGGGCGCAATCTCCAGTGATACATCGAAGTTCAAGCCTTTCCGCACGAACATTTCCGCATCGTGGAGCATAAACGGCAACTCCGGAATCTTCGGTGCGTTAACGCGAATGCTTGGCCGCGCAGTGCCGACAACCAACGCGCAGGTAGAGCGGCTGCAACAAGGGGCAACTGATGCGCTCGAGCAGCGAGTTGCATCTACGCCAGTCGCCGGAGTTTCACCGCGCAATCAGCTCTACAACGTTCCGTCATTCCAGACGTGGCAGGCATCATTCACGTTCAGCTCCACTCGTCAGCGCCCACCGGTCGGCGACGCGACGGTAGTGATAGTTGATCCGCGTGACCGCTGCGCTCCACTTGTAAATGGAAATCCGCTCATCTACGATCAGTGTATTCTGATTCAGTCTACGACTCCGGTCGGTGCGGACCCGATTGGCAGTCTAACGTCGGGCGGCCCGTTCATAAGAATTCCGGCCAGTGAGACTCTCACTTCGAACATGGGATTCCACATTACGCCCAAGTGGTCATCGACGTGGTCGACGACTTACAACTTCCAGGAGCGACAGTTCGCGAGTCATCAGGTAAGTCTTCAGCGCGAGCTTCACGACTGGCGCGCGATCTTCGCGTTCACGCGCTCTCCGAATGGAAACTTTGCCTTCAATTTCCATATCGCATTGAACGCGCAGCCTGATCTCAAGTTCGATTACGATCGGCAGACTTATCGGCAATCTCAATAGCTGCACTTAGCAGTGCAGTTAGATTTGTCGGCGATGCCAAACATTCTTCACATCACCAACGGCGACTCCGCTGCAAATGGCATGAAGGCGGGCGGAATCGATGGAGAGATCATCAGCTGGCGCGATGTCCTCCATGAAGGTCCGGTTCCCCACAACCAGACCCTGAGAGAGCTGAGCCGGACGCGCGCCAAATGGCTGGCAGAGCAGGGACTTGGCGACTTCGATGAGATCCAGAAACAGTTCGAGGAGCGCGACGAGTTCATTCTCAGGTACACTGATTTCGATGAAGTGGTGCTCTGGTTCGAGTGGGATCTGTACGATCAGCTGCAGCTTGTTCAGATACTCGATCTTCTTTCGCAGGACACTGAAGGTGATCGCGCCGAAACAGGAACGCGTATTACGCTCGTCAGCTTCAACGGATACCTCGGCTCACTGGATCCGGAGCGATTTTCAGAGCTGTTCGAAAAGCGTAAAGACATCACACAGGAACAGCTGGACACTGCGCACCGAGTTTGGGAAGCATTCCGGTCGAGCGATCCGCGCGAGCTGGAAACGATTGCCGCTGAGGGTACTCCTGCGCTCGAGTTCCTGGAGCTTTCGCTGTGGCGGCATCTCGAGGAGCTGCCATCTACTCGCAATGGACTTTCACGCTCCGAGTCGCAGGTGCTGGAAAGCGTCTCGCAGGGACCTCTGACTTTTCACGAGCTGTTCAAACAGGTAGCTAATCGCGAAGAGAGAATCTTTTGCGGTGATGCAATACTCGCTCGCTACATCGAGCGAATGAGCCTGTGCGATACGCCGCTGATCAAATACACGAGCGGCGATCGAATCGATGCTCCCCGCACCGAAGATGATTCGCGCGCTTTTAGAAATGCAGAGATGGCGCTGACGGAGAACGGCAGAAACGTTCTCGCGTGCGATTCTGACTGGATCTCGAGAGGCGGAAGCGATCGCTGGCTTGGCGGAGTGCATCTGGAAGGAAGCAATGCGGGTTATCGCTGGAATCCCGATACCCGAAAGATCGAAGTATCGGGCGGAAACTCTCAGTGAGTTCAACCGAATCGATAATTCTCGACGGTGAAAGTCTCACTGTCGAAGCCGTTCACTCGGTGGCTTCGAGCTTCACGCATGCCGAGCTCGCGCAATCCGCGCGCGATCGCATGGTCGCGACCCAGAAAGTTGTAGCCGGCATCGTCGAGCGAAATGAAGTCGTCTATGGAGTAACGACTGGCTTCGGCAAGCTTTCCGAGATTGCAATTCCGCCGGATAAGCTTGCTGAGCTGCAGGTCAATCTCGTTCGCAGTCATGCTGCCGGAGTCGGTCCGTTTTTGCCTCAGCGAGAAGTGCGGGCGATGATGCTCCTCCGTGCGAATGTTCTCGCCAAAGGATACTCAGGCGCGCGACCGGAGCTGGTCGATCTGCTTCTTGCGATGCTCAACAAGCGGATTCATCCGCCGATTCGAGAGCAGGGAAGCGTCGGCGCAAGCGGTGACCTCGCTCCACTTGCCGCGCTCGGCGTCGCGTTGATCGGTGAAGGAGAGCTATCCGTTGATGGTTCATCAACAGCGAATGCCGCGACTGTCCTGAAGGAAAATGGATTGCAGCCGATCAAGCTTGGTCCGAAAGAAGGAATCACGCTGATCAACGGTACGCAGGCTCACACCGCAATCGCTGCGCTTGCTCTCAGGGATGCAAAAGATCTCTGGCATGCAGCTCATGTTGCCGGAGCGATGTCGCTCGATGCGTTGATGGGCACGCCTGTAGCGTTCGATGACCGCATCCATCAGGCTCGCGGCCAATCCGGACAATCCGCTTCTGCCAGCCTTCTTCGCGAGCTCCTCGCTGACAGCGAGATCAGGGAATCCCATCGTTATGGGGATCCCAGAGTTCAGGATCCATACTGTCTGCGCTGCATGCCGCAGGTACACGGTCCTGTCAAAGATGCGCTCGACTGGATTGACACGGTGGTGACGAGAGAGATCAACGCCGCAACTGACAACCCGCTCGTTTTCGCAAATGGCGAAACCCTGAGTGGTGGAAATTTCCATGGCCAGGCTGTTGGTCTTGCGCTCGATCTTCTTGCGATCGTGATGACGAACCTTGCAACAATGGCCGAGCGGCGTATCGATCGCCTCGTTCATCCGGATTTCAATCAGGGTCTGCCGCCTTTTCTTACTCAGCAGGCAGGAGTCAACTCGGGATTCATGATGGCGCAGGTTACGGCTGCTGCGCTCGCCAGTGAGTGCAAAGTTCTATCGCACCCTGCGACAGTAGATACGATTCCTACCGATGGAAGCCGCGAGGATGTCGTGCCGATGTCGATGGGAGCGGCATGGAAAGCGCGGCGTGTGATTGGAAATGTCCGGAACGTTCTGGCAATCGAGCTGCTTTGCGCTGCGCAGGCACTCGATTTCAGGCTTCCACTCAAGCCGGGAATCGGCGCTCTCGATGGTCATCGAAACGTTCGAAAGCTTATTACACGTCTCGATAACGATCGCGTCCTGACAAACGATATCGAAACGATCTCCGATGCAATCGCTTCGGGAGCGTTTAATGGAGCAGGGAATGACTGATGTTGCAGTGAGCGAACCCGTCGCAGCTGCGTATCGCGGACCCGTTCGGGCGCCAAGGGGCACAAGAATCTCCTGCAAATCGTGGCAGCAGGAAGCGGCGCTCAGGATGCTGATGAACAACCTCGATCCGGACGTAGCGGAGAGACCGCAGGATCTTGTTGTGTACGGTGGAACGGGCAAGGCCGCGCGAAACTGGGAATCGTTCGATTCAATCGTGCAAACGCTTCGCGCGCTTGGGAACGACGAAACATTGATCGTTCAGAGCGGAAAACCTGTTGCAGTGTTTCGCACTCATGCGAACGCGCCGCGGGTATTGATTGCCAACAGCAACCTCGTCGGCCGCTGGGCGACATGGGAAAAATTCCGTGAGCTGGAGAAAATGGGTCTCACGATGTACGGCCAGATGACAGCCGGATCGTGGATCTACATCGGCTCTCAGGGAATCGTGCAGGGCACATACGAGACTTTCGGCTCCGTTGCGCGCAGGCATTTCGGTGGATCGCTAGCCGGCCGATTTGTACTGACTTCCGGACTCGGCGGAATGGGCGGCGCTCAGCCCCTCGCTGCAACAATGCAGGGAGCTGCAATTCTCGCAGTCGAAGTCGATGAAGCGCGTGTCGACAAAAGACTCGAGACGCAATACCTCGATCGAAAGACGGGCAGCATCGACGAAGCTCTCGAGTGGATTGAACAGGCGAGATCGAAAAGGGAGGCTCTATCGGTTGGATTGATTGGAAACGCCGCTGATGTAATTCCATCCTTGGTCAGTCGCGGAATTACGCCGGACGTGCTCACCGATCAGACGAGCGCGCACGACATGCTGAACGGCTACATCCCGTCGGGTATGCCATTGAACGAAGCCCTCGCTCTTCGGACTGCTGATCCCAGGCGATATGTTGATCTCGCAACCTCATCTGCGGTAGTACATGTCCAGGCGATGCTCGAGCTGCAGAAGCGCGGCGCAATCTCCTTCGACTATGGGAATAACATCCGGACTGTCGCATTCGATGCAGGCGTGAGGAACGCTTTCGACATTCCCGGA
This sequence comes from Gemmatimonadota bacterium, assembly GCA_046732835.1. Lineage (GTDB taxonomy): Bacteria > Gemmatimonadota > Gemmatimonadetes > Gemmatimonadales > Gemmatimonadaceae > UBA4720. The sequence goes on from JBKPNY010000051.1 coordinate 65,296, forward strand.
TTCGTTCCGGAATATGTGCGTCCGCTGTTCTGCGAAGGAAAAGGGCCGTTCCGCTGGGTTGCACTTTCAGGAGATCCAAAAGACATCGCGCGAACCGATGATCTTGTGCTCGAGCTCTTTCCGAACGATGAGCATCTCAGGCGCTGGATCACGCTCGCTCGCGAGCGAATCGCATTCCAGGGATTGCCTGCGCGAATCTGCTGGCTTGGTCAGGGTGAGCGCGCGCGCTTCGGTGTTGCGCTCAACGACCTCGTTGCTTCGGGGGAAATCTCCGCACCGATCGTAATCGGTCGCGATCATCTCGATACCGGGAGCGTCGCGTCACCATTCCGTGAGACCGAAGGAATGAAAGACGGCAGTGATGCCATTGCCGACTGGGCGATACTCAACGCAATGCTCAACGTGGCGAGCGGCGCTTCGTGGGTTTCGTTCCATCACGGGGGCGGTGTCGGAATTGGAAATTCTCTGCACGCGGGCCAGGTGATCGTCGCCGACGGTACTCCGGAAATGCGCGTGCGACTCGAGAGAGTTCTCACGAATGACCCGGGAATCGGTGTCGCCCGCCATGCCGATGCTGGGTATGAGACTGCGATTGCGGCCGCCGCGGCGCACGATATACAGCTTCCGATGCTCGATGCTGGCAAAACAACACGGGCGGGAAGATCAACTCCAGACTTGAGATGACTGATTGAAGCTGCCAGATGACAGGTCTTCGGTCTGAACTGGTATCTCGCGGCTTCAGTCTGTCATCTCAAGTCTGGAGTTGATCTTCCCGCTTATTGCTACGTTCTGATTAAACTTCCAAATGCTTTCCAGCCGATTCCATCCGTGGCACGTCCCCATATTCCTCGCTAAATACGCCTACCTCTCAGTCGTAAAGAAGCCGGTACTCGTGCATTTCGAAGTGACCATGCGGTGCAACGCACGCTGCGGTTTCTGCGATTACTGGAAGACCGATCCGAAAGCAAAGTCGACCGAGCTCAAGAGCTACGTCGATGCTGCGCGCTTCTTCAATCCGATGATGATCACATACACCGGGGGAGAGCCCACGCTTCGGCGCGATCTCGAGGACATTGTCTCCGCTGTCGACCGAGCCGTGAAGGTTCAGTATTCGACGCTCATCACTCACGGCGGAATGCTCACGCCCGAGCGTGCAAAGTCGCTTTGGGATGCAGGCATTCACCAGTTCAACATTTCTCTCGACTACCTGGACGAGCGGCACGACAAAGCCCGCGGGATTCCCGGTCTCACGAAAAAAATCTTCGACACAATTCCGAAGATGCGCGCGATGGGAGTGAACAGCATCAAGTTCAACACGGTGATCCGCGATTCGAATCTCGATCAGCTCATGCCGATCGTTTATCGCGCGAAAGAGCTTGGCGTGAGCGTGAATTTCAGCAGCTACACCGATTCGAAGAACGGGAATCGCGACGGTCTCATCGGTGACGCCAAAATCACTGAGCTCGATCAAGTCATCGCCGAGATGCTCGCATTCAAGAAGAAGAATCGCGGGATCATCACCAGCTCCGACTATTATCTGCAGCAGATCCCACGCTACGTGCGAGGTGAGATCACCGAACCCTGCCGCTCAGGAATCCGCACAATCCATGTCGACCCGTCCGGACACGTAAAAAGATGTCCCGACTTCAAGACCGACTTCCACTGGAAGGAGTTCAAGAAGTACGAGCCGATTGAATGCAACGCGTGCTTTTATGCATGTCGCGGTGAAGCGCAGGCGCCAATTCGCATCAATCGAATACGCGACGTCATGGCCACCCCGCACGCGTGACGCAGCTGCTCTTCGTCAATGCATCGCAGGTTGTAACTGCTCAAGGTCCGCCGCGCGCACGTCGCGGAAGTGAAATGCGCGATGCCGGAATCCTGAATGATGTCGCTGTCGCAGTAACAGACGACAAGATTTCTGCAGTCGGTGCTGAGTCTGATCTCGCCAGGGAATTTCCCACGGCAGAACGAATCGATTGCGAAGGGAGATTGCTGACGCCCGGCCTTGTTGACTCGCACACTCATGCGATCTTCGGCCGTGCGCGGTACGAGGAGCAGGAGCTTCGGGCTTCAGGCGTCGGCTACATGGAGATTGCACGCCGCGGCGGCGGAATTCATTCGTCTGTTGCCGACCTCAGAAAGCAAAGCGAAGACGATCTCTATGATCTCGCAAAAAAAAGAGTCACTCGTCTTGCATCGTATGGGTCTACCACAATCGAAGTCAAATCGGGCTACGGTCTTTCGCTCGATGACGAGCTCAAGTCATTGCGAGTGGTCGCGCGGCTCGCGAACGACCTCCCCGTAAGACTCGTCCCAACGTGGCTCGGCGCACACGAAATTCCGCTGGAGTATCGAGGCTCGACATCCACGCGACGCGATTATGTTCGGCTTTTGATCGATGAAATGATTCCGGCCGTCACTCGCGACAAGCTCGCGACGTTCGCCGACGTTTTCTGCGAGCCGGGCGTGTTCACTCTGGAAGAGACGCGCGACATTCTTTCCGCATCGAGAGCGGCCGGCCTCAAGCTCAAGCTGCATGCAGATGAGCTGGAGCCGCACGGCGGTGCAGAGCTCGCAGCAGAGCTCGGTGCAACATCAGCCGATCATCTTGCGGCAGTTTCGGACAAGGGTATCTCCGCACTCGCGGGATCGACTACAGTCGCGACACTGCTGCCCGGAACGATGCTGTTTCTCGGCCGCAGCAACCAGGCGCCGGCGAGATCTCTGATCGACGCCGGCGCAGCGGTATCTCTAGCGACTGATTTCAACCCCGGAACGTCACCAACCTTCAACTTTCCGCTCATTCTCACATTGGGCGTGAGCCAGCTTCGAATGACTGTCGCCGAGTCGTTTGTGGCTGCGACCGTGAACGGTGCGGCCGCGCTTGGGCTGGCCGATTCAGTAGGCCAGATAGCTCCTGGATGGTCGGCCGATCTGGCCCTCTGGGACGCCGACGATATTCGTGAGATACCGTATTGGTATGGTGATCGTCGTTGTAGTAGCAGTTGGGTGAGAGGAAAACCCTGTCACTCGCGGGATAGCTCCGATAACTTGAATCTCTCGCGGTGACCGAGGGCCGGTCCACTGCGCGTTTCACGCTCCAGCCGAATTGATGTCCAACACCGCCAAGCTGAAGAAAAGAGCCGCAGACTACGAGGCTAAAAAGCAGTTCGACAAAGCGCTGGAGCTTTACGAGCAGGTGTTGAACACTGCTCGTGCTGCGGATGAAGAGCGTGACGTCCCGCTGTACAATCGCGTTGGCGACATCCATTACCGGCTCGGCAACAACGAGCAGGCGATCAACTACTACGAGCAGGCTGCCGATCTCTATGCGGAAGGCGGCTTCTTCAACAACGCCATCGCTCTCTGCAACAAGATTCTCCGCTATTCGCCGGGCAGAACGATTGTCTACTACAAGCTCGGCATGATCAGCGCGAAGAAAGGCTTCAACTCCGACGCAAAGCAGAATTTCCTCGAGTACGCCGATCGAATGCAGCGCCTTGGCAAAATGGACGAGGCCTTCAGGGCGCTGAAGGAGTTCGCCGATCTTTGTCCGGGTCAGGATGACGTGAGACTCATGCTTGCTGAGCAGCTCGCGCGTGCAGACCGGAAGCCCGAAGCTCTCGAGCAGCTCGAGGTGCTGTACGACACACTCGAAGCCGAGGGACGCTCGAGCGAAGCAAATGCGACTCTCGAGCGCATGAAATCACTCGACCCAACCTTCAAGCCGCGACGATCGATCACTCCGATCATGCGCAAGAAGGAAGGCCTGGTTTTTCTCGATCTCGATTTCGACAGCTCAGCCCTGGCAGATTCCACTGCACCTGCGCAGAAAATCGACAAGGTCGACGACATGCCTCCGCCGCCGCAGGCAGAAGCGCCGCTGGGTCTCGAGCTCACTTCGCTCGCTGACGAAGAGCCGGCGAAGGAAGAGGCCGCACCGTTGCCCATCGATACGGCCGTTCCTGACTATCCGGCAAGTGTAGCTGCTCCGGCCGATGAGGATGTTGTAAGTCATCCATCGCACGAGCTTGTTTTCCTCACGCCGGCTGACGAAGAGCCGTCACCCGTTGCGGAGATTGCGACACTCGATCTTGCACCGATGGCGGACATTCCCGAGCCAATCGAAGTTCCTGCGATGGAAGCGATCAGCACCTTTGAAGACACGGAAGAAATCGAAGAGGAAGAATTTTCCTCCAACGGTCAGCCCGATGATGAGTTCATCGATCTCGGTGAATGGCTCGAGCAGCATCGCACTCCATCGTCAACGAGAATGGTTGCGCACGATGAAGAGCCCGAAAACAACGAGCAGAAAGACTTCGGCGAGATGCTCGACAAGTTCAAGGCGGGAATCTCGCGCAACGTCGACGAAGAAGATTACGAGAGTCACTACGATCTTGGCATTGCATTCCGTGAGATGGGACTTCTCGATGAAGCGATCGGATCTTTCCAGAAAGCTGCGCGCGGTCACGATCAGCTCGTGCGTGCGAGCGAAGCAATCGGCCAATGCTTCATGGACAAGGGCGAAGCGGGTGTGACTGTCACTGTGCTGGAGCGCCTGCTTCGCAATGAAGGACTTCCCGATTCGCAGCTTGTTGGCGTGCTGTATCTGCTCGGACGCGCCGCCGAATCACTCGGCCGCGAAGAAGAGGCGGCCACATACTATCAACGCGTGCTCGCGGTTCAGATTGGATTCCGCGACGCTGCCGACCGACTATCGTCTCTGGCTCAGGCATCCAGATGATCGCGTCGGGCCTCGCCGCGCCCGCCGCACGAGACAGGTCGAGCGAGAAGGACACGCTCAGACGCATTCAGGCGTCGGTTAAGGACAAGCTCGACAATGTGACGGACGAGATGGCGTCGTCAGTAGTGAGCGACGCACCGCTCCTTGCGCGCATGGGTCAGCATCTCATGGCAATGCGCGGGAAGATGTTCCGTCCGACGCTCGTTCTTCTCTGCAGTGATGTCGAGAGTCGCTCGGAGAATCAGGCTGTGACGCTCGCCGCTGCAGTGGAGCTGATTCACCTCGCAACGCTCGTGCACGACGATGCGGTCGACCATTCAGTGCTGCGCCGTGGAATGCCGACGCTGAATTCGCTTTTCACTCACCAGATCTCGGTGATAATGGGCGACTTCCTCTATTCGATCGCCCTCACCAAGCTCGTCAACCTCGGCGACATCAATGCGCTTCGCGCGCTTACGCGTGCCTCCACCGAAATGACAATCGGGGAGATGCGCCAGCTCGCGGTGGATGATTCGCTTTCTTTTTCGGAAGACGACTACTACGCTTTGATTCGCTCGAAGACGGCGTCACTGATGTCTGCTGCCTGTGAAGTCGGCTCACTCGCCGGAGCACCGCAGCATCGCGAGACTCTGATCAAATACGGCGATGCTCTTGGCATGGCATTCCAGATCGCGGATGATCTCATCGATTACACTGAAGCACAGGAAACCACAGGAAAGCCTACGGGGCTCGATCTCAAGGAGCACAAGGTGACGCTGCCGCTGATTGCAGCGCTCCGCGTGATGTCAGCCGCCGAGCGCGGCAAGGTCGACGCACTGTTTGCGAATGAATCGCCGGGTGATGACGAGGTTGCAGAAGTGATCCAGATTGTGACAGCGAACGGCGGGCTCGACTATGCGCGGGAGAAAGGCGCGCTATTCGCAGATCAGGCCCGGGAAGCGCTTGCGGGTCTTCCCGAAACGGTAGCGCGACAGGCGCTGTATGAGTCTATTTCGTACGTAATGGAGCGACACGCATAATGCCACCCCGTGGTGCGGCCAGGCGCGGAGCTGTGTTCAACGCTATCGTTCTGGCAAGTGGTTTCATTGCAGGCGGGCTGTTGACCCAGGTAGCTCGAAAGTTTCTTCCGCCGGGTGCGGCGAAGGAATTTTTCACTACCGGTGTAACACCATCGGTAGGGCCGCTGACGATCGATCTGGCAATCATCAAGTTCGCTCTCGGTCCAATCGCACTCGACGTATCACTGCTCAGTCTGGTCGGAGTTTTGATCGCCTACCTGATTGCGCGTTCGCTCTTCTAGGAGACAAAGACGATGATAGGCAATCTTGGCTTCCCCGAGATCATGATCATTCTGGTGATCGTGCTTCTTCTGTTCGGTGCGAAGCGCATCCCCGAAATCGCGGGCTCGATGGGGAAGGGAATCAAGGAGTTCAAGAAGAACATCAACGACGCAACGCGTGAGATCGACGATTCTCCCCCGCGTTACGACAACCGGCTCAATTCATCCGATCTGAATCGGAATCAGCCGGTTGACCGTGCAGCGGAGCCTGAGAGACCCGAGCCAAAGAGACTGATCTAGACGGTCACCGGTCGCCGGACGCCAGTCACCGGCGACTGGCGACTGGCGACCGTCGACCCTATTGTGCGAGTGCTCTTTGCGCTGCCTCTATCTCCTTTCGTCGATCGACAACGGTCGCGTTGTCCCGCAGATTCTGCAGAAAATCTCGTACTCTCTGCTGCCTCAACTGCTGAGTAATTGACGCGCGCTGCGTCAGCTTCTGCTTTTCCCATTCGTCTTTCGACGTGAGCTTTCGGCTGTCGACTCGCTCGACGAAAATTCCGTCGTAGACGCGAATGGGTGCGCTGACGACGCCGAGAGGAAGCGAGAACGCTGCGCCCACCGCCTGGTTCAATCGTCCAACACCTTCAACTCCGCTGACTCGTGTGAAGGGCTGGCTGTGCACAACGCTCATTCCCGCGCCCGACGCTGCAGCCTCGAGCGATGATTTCGCGGCGTTCGCCGCGAACTGAGTTGCGCGCGGCATCAGCTTGTCGAGCTTCTTCTGAATGATGAGAACTGCTTTCACGTCCGGCGTCGCCTGCTCGAGCGAAGGAACTCCACCCTTGCTGAGTGAATCGAGACGTCCGAGATAGTATCCATCCTGCGCGTCGAAGAGCTCACTTGTCTCGCCCGGCTTGGCACCCTGGAATGCCCAGGGCCCAACGCTCGGGACGAACTTCCCGTCGATGGTGAGCGCATCAGTCTCGAGAACGGTTGCATGCTTTACCTGAAGCCCGAGTTTTTTTGCTGCTTCATCGAGAACGCCGGGCTTGTCGGATGATGCTGCGATTCTCGCCAGCTCGTCAGCGCGACGATCCGTCACTGTTGCCGTCGAATCGCTCTGTACGATGGGCAGAAGAATGTGACGGACCGCAATCGTGTCGCCCTTGTGCTCGTCGACTTTTATCAGGTGATAGCCGAACGGTGTGAGGACCGGCTCCGACAGCTCGCCGACTTTGAGCGCGTAGGCCGCGTTCTCGAATTCCGGCACAAATCGTCCTTTCCCACCGCGGCCGAGCGACCCGCCATTCGCAGCCGAGACTGAATCACTCGACTCCGCCTTTGCAACGTCTTCGAACTTCTCACCCTTGAGGATGCGATCCCGAAGCGCGATCAGTCGATTCCGCACTGCAGCAGTGTCTGCGGCGGTGATGACGCGAGGAATGCTTACCACAGAGACAACTGCGCGCGCGGGCTTCTCGAAATCCTTCTTATTCTTTTCGAAGTAGTCCTTTATCTCTGAAGCGGGGACGGTGACTTCATTGTCCGCGATGAGCTCGGGGCGGAATGCGACGTACGACATCTGCGCAGTGTCGCGCGTATCACGCCAGATATTCCAGAGGCGGTCGTCGCTTACATAGACATCCGCCGCGACCTGCTCAAAGAGCTTCTCGCGCGGAATCTGGTCGCGGTAATACGCCTCGAGCTGCAGAAGCACTCCTTCCTGTCGTGCAGAAGGACTCGCGAGGAATCGCTGATACTTCGCAGGGTCGAAGCGTCCTTCTGTCTGGAGCTCCGGACTTTGTGCGAGCTGCGGGGGCGGCGCGTACTGCGCGGCTTCGGCAATCTCCTGGTCGGTAACGCGAATTCCGCGACGGCGGTATTCCTGCCGCAGAAGTGCGTCGCCTACGAGCTGCTCGAACGCATCGTCGGCCATGCGCTTGCGCTCATCGAGCGTAACGCTGCGTCCCGACTGCTGTGTGGCCTGCTGCTCGAGGACGTTGATTGCGTTGTACCACGTGGTGGCGAGGATGTCCTCACCATTTACTGTGGCGACAGCAGTCGACGTGGTAACAGGTGCACGTCCAAGAAGTCCTGACGTCTCCGCCAGCAGAAATCCGCCGACAAAGAATATGACGAGGAAAATCCAGATGTACTTTGCGGAGCTCCGCATTACTTGCAGCACGGGGCTTTACTCCTGGCGAAACCAGAAAAAGTGCGAGTTTGTAAGGGGGTCTAGAGCCCATCAAACTACCGGTTTCGCACGCGTAAAAGCAAGCCGCGAAGTGACTTACTGCGATTGACGCACGTTACGCGTTGACCGTATCTTGACCGTTCCGTCCCGGGTGAATCGAGAGGGCGGCAGAACGCAGAGGATCATTGATGGCGGGATCCACCCGGATCGACGAGCTAAGGCAAAAATTCCACGAGAATCCGCGGCGCTATTTCGCGCCACTTGCCAATGAATACAGGAAAGCAGGGGATCCTGAGCAGGCAATAGCGATTTGTCGCGCGCATCTCGCGCAGCAGCCCGGCCACATGAGCGGGCACGTGGTGTATGGTCAGGCGCTGTATGACGCGCACCGCACCGAAGAGGCACGGGGCGTTTTTGAGAAAGCTCTTGCCCTCGATCCCGACAACGCGATCGTCCTGCGTCAGCTGGGTGACATCGCACGCGAAAAAGGCGATACAGGCGAAGCTAAGCACTGGTACTCGCGCGCCCTCGATGCTGATCCAGGGGACAAGGACGTAGCTGCATATGTCGCCGAGCTCACCGAGCCCGGGACGGAAGCTGCTGTTGAGCCGGTGAAGGAAGTCGAGGCTCCAATTACCCCCGAAATCGCGCCGCAGGAAATCGAGCTCGCGCTCGAAGCTCCAGCTCCCGTCGAAGAGGAGAGGGAGATCGAAATTGCGCCGGCGTACGAGCCCGAGATTGAAGAAGCCGCTGCACCTGCTGACCAGCCCGAAGACGAAATTCCTGCAGCTGAAGAGGAAGTTCCTGCAGCTGTTGATGACGACGTTGCATGGCGCACGACTCCTCCGCACGAGGAATCACCATTTGTGACACGGACCATGGCGGAGCTGTACGCAAAGCAGGGTTACCGCGAGGCCGCGCTCGACGTCTACAGACAGCTCGCGCTGCATCATCCCGACGACAAGGAAATCTCCGACAGGATCGAAGCCCTGCAACACGATTCTTCTGAGGAAACTCCGCCTGCGGCTCCCCCCGAATCTCCGGTCAAACAAAACCTGAGCGAGCTTCCGTTCGAGCCGATCATTTCCGACATCGCATCCGAGCCTGAACCCGAAGTCGTGAAGGATTACAATGACCGCGCAGTCTACGGTGCCGAGCCCGACGAGGATGCGGATTTCGCTCCGCCGGCGCAGTCGCCGCATTTCACGGAGATGGAGCTCGGTGGCGATTCATGGGACACGGACGCGTGGGGCGCGGGTTTTTCGCCGGACGAGGAAGTCGTAGTCGAATTCGATTCTCCCGATGTCGCCGAGCCACAGCCGGTATCAACAGCTCCAGCGCAGTCTGAGCCTGAACCGGAAAAGCAGGAACCCGAGCAGCCTGAACCCGAAAAGGCTGAACCAGAAAAGGTCGAACCTGTTGAGGAAAGACCTGAGTCGATCGTTCCTCAGGTAGCACAGCTCGATCCGCAGCCGGTGGAGATCGAGCCCCAGCCGGAGATGGCGGCGGCTCCTGAGCCTCCGCCCGAGCCCGAACCCGAGCCCGAGCCCGAGCCCGAACCAGAGCCCGAAGCTGAACCCGCAGCCGAACCGGAACCGGAGCGAGAGGCTGAGCCCGCGTTTGTTGCGTATTCGCCACAAACGCCGGCCGGTGACGAGCTTCCGCACTTCGCGCCGAAAGGCCCGACAGTGCGCGAATTTTTCGCGGCGCTCGGCGCGTTCCGACCGTCAGCGCGGGAAGGCAGCTCGATCACCGCGCATGCAGCCACTGCTCCTGCGGCAGCACCTGCGACCGATTTTCCTCTAGCCACTGATGCATTCGCGAATCTCTTCGGGGATGCACCCGTGAGCGAAGATGATTCACGGGCAGCATTCGCGCTGAGCGGCGCACTCGGCGCGGTGGAACCAGCACCGGCGACTCCCACACCAGCGAAGCCCGCTCCACGAGTCGAGACTCCCGCCCCAACGACGACTGCTCAGGAATCCGAAGAAGACATTCGCAGATTCAGGGAGTGGCTCGATGGTCTTCAGGAAACGTGAAGATCGCCGTCATCAACGGCCCTAATCTCAATCTTCTCGGCATGCGCGAGCCTGAGCTTTACGGAAAGACGACGCTCGCAGAAATCGAGAAGAATCTCACTGCGCTCGGATCAGATCTCGGAGCTGAGCTCACGTTCACGCAATTGAATGGCGAAGGTGAAATCGTCGAATACGTTCACGCGCTCAAAGGAAAAGCTGATGGCGCACTCGTGAACGCCGGGGCATACTCGCATTCATCGCTCGCCATTCGCGATGCACTCGCGGGAGTTCAGGTTCCATTCGTCGAAGTTCACATGACGAACATTTACGCGCGCGAGCCCGAGAGAAGAAAATCTGCTCTCGCGGACGCAGCCGTCGCGGTGGTTTGCGGATTCGGTGCTGACAGTTACGCACTCGCGCTGCGCGGGCTCGTGAAAAAACTTTCTTCGAATGTCTGATCGCCGTCGCGATCGATTCTCGAGCCTCGGCGCGAAACTCGCGGGTGAGCGCATCGATGCGCTTTTACTCACGAGCCTTCCGAACATTCGCTACCTCACGGGATTCTCCGGGACTAGTGCTCTCGCACTTGCAACGAAATCGGAGATTCGTCTCATCACCGATTTCCGATACGAGACTCAAGTCGCTGATGAAGTTGGAGAGGTCGCGCAGATACGCATCGAGCCCGTCAGCTTGTGGACCGGATTGTGGGACATTCTTCTCAAACAAACTTCAATCGAAGTGATCGGCTTCGAATCAGCGCATCTGTATCATCGCGATTTTCAGCGTCTTCTCGCCGAGGGCGCGCGGTGGCAGTGGCGCCCGCAGCTCAACCTCGTCGAGTCACTTCGTGAGTCGAAAGATGCGAATGAAGTCGAGCTCATTGGCGAAGCCGCACGTATCGCAACCGCTGCGCTGGGAAGAACAATCCCTCAGATAGCGGCGGGGCAAACCGAGCTTGCGATTGCCGGTATTCTCGAGAAGGCGCTGCGGGATGAAGGAAGTGAGGAAGCCCCATTTCCCCCGATCGTCGCATCGGGCCCGCGTTCGGCGCTGCCGCATGCACGTGCATCGTCGCGGGTTGTCGAGAAGGGCGATTTTCTTCTTCTCGATTTCGGTGCTCAGTACAAAGGATATTGCTCAGACATCACGCGCACCTTCATAGTAGGGTTGCCTACGCCTGAGCAGGTCGACATTTACCAGGTTGTGCGGGACGCGAACCACATTGCCTCCCATTCCGTCAGGGCCGGAATGACGGGAATGGCTGCCGATGCGCTCGCTCGGCGCTACATTGACGCGCAGGGGCACGGGGACGCCTTCGGCCACAGTCTGGGGCACGGGCTGGGTCTCGAGGTACACGAATCACCCCGGCTGGCTAAGACCGCGGAGGCGGCATTAGTGGCTGGGGCGGTGGTCACGATCGAGCCGGGAATTTACCGGCCGGGGTGGGGAGGCGTCCGTATAGAGGACGACGTCCATCTCTCAGAGAATGGTCCGCAGATCCTTACGAACTTTTCCCGGGAGCTGATAGAAGTCGAATGACTAAGACATCGACCACGCAGGCCGGTTCATGATCGACCTGCGTTATGTAAAAAAGCTCCTCGATATGATCGACTCGTCGTCGGTCAACTCGATCGAGATCACGTCGGAAAAGGGCGTGAAAATCAGGATCTCCAAGTCGGCGCGCACCGTTCAGATGGCGCCGATGCAAATGATGGCTCCTTCTGCAGCGCCAGCTTTACCGGCAGCTCCTGCACCGCAGGCAGCAGCCGAGCCGGCAAAACAGGAGACGCCGAAACCGCGGTACCTGGAAGTGAAATCGCCGATGGTCGGGACGTACTATGCTGCCCCCGAGCCCGGCGCAAAACCGTATTTATCCGTGGGCGATCGTATCTCGAAAGGACAAATCCTCTGCATCATCGAAGCGATGAAAATCATGAATGAAATCGAATCTGAATTCGATGGCGTGGTGAAGGAAATCCTTGCCCAGAACGCGCATCCTGTCGAATACGGACAGGTGCTTTTCCGCATCGACAATGGCTGACCCAGTCTCCGAAGTACTCACCAATCAGGCAGGCCCGGCGTTCGACTATCGATCTGTCCTGCGACAGATGCTCGAGCAGAACGCATCGGATCTTCATCTCAAAGTCGGATGCGCACCGACGCTTCGCGTGAATGGAGAGCTCAAGACTCTGCCAATGGCGCCGATGCGATCGGACGACATGAAGACACTGGCGGACCAGATCATGCCGCCAAAGCGCCAGAAGGAATTCGGCGAGATGAAGGAAGCCGACTTCGCACTCGGCGTCCCGGGAATCGGCCGGTTCAGAGTGAATGCGTATCAGCAGCGCGGCACGATCGCGTATGCGTTCCGAATCGTTCCATTCCAGGCGCACACAATCGCCGAGCTGAACCTGCCCAATGTTCTGGAGACGATCGCAATGAAGCCGCGCGGTCTCGTGCTCGTGACCGGAGTTACAGGTTCGGGTAAATCGACTGCGCTCGCCGCGATGATTCAGTACATCAATCAGAATCGCAACGCGAACATCATCACCATCGAAGATCCAATCGAGTTCCTGCATCGCGACAACAAGTCGCACATCAATCAGCGTGAAGTTGGAACCGATACCGCGAGCTTTGCGCAGGCGCTGCGTCGCGTTCTTCGTCAGGATCCTGACATTCTTCTCGTTGGAGAGATTCGCGATCTCGACACGCTCGACACTGCGATGAAGGCGGCAGATACGGGACACCTGGTGTTCTCGACACTGCACACGACTGATGCAACGCAGACCATCAACCGAATTCTCTCGTTCTATCCTCCGCACCAGCAATCGGAAGTGCGGTTCCTTCTTGCGAGTGCACTCGAAGCAGTGGTGTCACTCCGACTCGTGCCGCGCTCCGATAAGCCGGGCCGCGTCCCCGCCGCGGAGATTCTCATCAACACTGCCGCGGTGCGCGACAACATCCGCGACATGGCCAAATCGCTGAACATTCCCGAGCTCATCGCTGAAGGAACGGTGCAGTACGGAATGCAGAACTTCGACCAGTCCCTGATGAACTGGTACAAGAAAGGCGTAATTTCCTACGAGAATGCGCTCTACTACGCAACCAACCCGAGTGAATTCGCGCTGCGCATCCAGGGAGTTGCGGGAGCGAGCGAGACGTCGTGGGACAACATTCAGCAGGACATCGCCTCCTAACACAGGCAGGAAATGTTCAAAAAAGTTCTGATCGCGAACCGCGGAGAGATCGCTCTCCGCGTGATTCGCGCTTGCCGTGAGCTTGGGATACAAACTGTTGCGGTATACTCGGAAGCGGACCGTGAATCACTTCACGTCCGCTTTGCCGATGATGATGTGTGCATCGGTCCCGCGCCCGCCCGCGATTCGTACCTCAAGATTCCGCGCATCATCGCCGCCGCTGAGATTGCGGGAGCAGATGCAATTCATCCGGGCTATGGGTTTCTCGCCGAGAATGCGGAGTTCGCCGAAACCTGCGCTGCCAGCAAGATTGCGTTCATAGGTCCCACCGCCGAGCAGATCCGCGAGATGGGAGACAAGGCGGCTGCGCGCAAAGCGATGGAGCGTGTGGGAGTGCCCATCATTCCAGGCACTCCAGGCGGTGTCGAAGATCCGGAAGAGGCCCTGACTTTCGCGCGCGAGATCGGCTTTCCGGTAATCATCAAGGCTGCAGCGGGCGGCGGCGGAAAAGGAATGCGCGTAGCAACCGAGCCGGACGATTTCATCCGCTCATTTCAGCTCGCGCGATCAGAGGCTCTGTCGGCGTTCGGCAACGGCGAAGTGTACGTCGAGAAATATCTCGCACGCCCGCGTCACGTCGAGTTCCAGATCATGGGCGACAGGCACGGCAACATCATTCACCTCGGCGAGCGCGACTGTTCGGTTCAGCGCAGACATCAGAAGCTGATCGAAGAATCGCCCAGCCCCGCGTTGACACCCGAGCTGCGCGAGGAAATGGGAGCCGCCGCTGTTGCAGGCGCAAAGGCAATCGACTACGTCGGCGCGGGCACTATCGAAATGCTGCTCAACGAAGATGGAAAGTTTTACTTCATGGAGATGAACACGCGCATTCAGGTCGAGCATCCTGTGACAGAAATGCTCACCGGAATCGATCTCGTGAAGGAGCAGATTCGCGTTGCTGCGGGGGAAAAGCTTTCATTCACTGAAACGCCGGCGTTTCGCGGACATGTCATCGAGTGTCGCGTAAATGCAGAGGATCCGGCCCGAAACTTTCAGCCGTCTCCGGGACGTCTGGATGTTTTCCATCCACCGGGAGGTCCCGGCGTACGTCTCGACACTCACGTGTACACCGGTTACGTAGTTCCGCCATTCTACGATTCGCTTCTCGCGAAGCTGATCTGTCAGGGCCGCGATCGAACAGAAGCGGTGCGACGAATGCAGGTCGCGCTGGAATCGTTCGTGATCGAAGGAGTCACGACGACAATTCCATTCCTCGCTCGCGTCATGGCGAATCCAAGATTCCAGGCGGGCGAGGTGGACACGAAATTCCTGGAGCGGGAGACGGAGCTCTTGAAGGAGCCCGCATAACGTGAAGGTCGAAGTGTTCATGTCGCCCGGCGAGCTCGTGCCAGGCGACGTGCAGGGGCGTGTGGTAGCCGTGATCGATGTGCTTCGCGCATCGACCTCGATTGCGGTCGCGCTGGCAAACGGTGCACGAACCGTGGTGCCGGTAAGCGACGTCGACGAGGCGCTCAAGCTGTCGAAGAATCTCGATCGCAGTCAGGTGCGTCTGGCGGGCGAGCGTAAAATGCTGGCGATCCCGGGATTCGACATGGGGAATTCCCCTCTCGAATTCACCAGTGCCGCAGTGAGCGACTGCACAGTGTTCATCAGCACAACCAACGGCACACGAGCGCTTCTCGCTCTGAAC
>JBKPNY010000052.1:0-14012 GCA_046732835.1 Gemmatimonadota bacterium
AGTTTGACGGAATCGAAGACTTCGAAGGTAAAGTCGTGCATCCGCAGAAATGGCCGCATGATCTCGACTACAAGGGCGACAGAGTCATCGTCATCGGCAGCGGTGCGACCGCAGTCACTCTCGTTCCTGCAATGGCAGAGAAAGCCGGTCACGTCACAATGCTTCAGCGCTCGCCGACGTACGTCGTGAATCTTCCGTCGAAGGACAAGATCGCGATGTGGCTGAAGAAGCATCTTCCGGAGAAAACAGCGTACTTCCTCACGCGCTGGAAGAATGTCTTCGTCTCACTCGGCTTCTACGCGTTGGCTCGCGTAAATCCGGACTTCTTCAAGAAGATGGTTGCGAAAGGAGTTCGGCATCAGCTTGGGCCTGAATACGACATCAAACACTTCACGCCGAGCTACAATCCGTGGGATCAGCGATTATGTCTCGTTCCTGATGCGGATCTCTTCAATTCCATCCGAGACGGGAAAGCGTCGATTGTCACTGATCAAATCGATCGCTTCACACAGCGCGGCATCAAGTTGAAATCCGGACAGGAGCTCGAGGCTGACATCGTCGTGACGGCAACCGGTCTCAACATGAAGTTGATGGCGGGACTCGAGCTCGTTGTCGACGGATCGAAAGTCGATCTGTCAAAGACCATGTCGTACAAAGGCATGATGTACAGCGACGTGCCCAATCTTGCTTCGGCACTTGGTTACACGAACGCATCGTGGACGTTGAAGTGCGATCTCACTGGCGAGTTCGTGTGCAGGCTCATCAATCACATGGACAAGCTCGGCTACGCGTATTGCACTCCCCGCCGCAATAACCCGTCGATCAGGGAAGAGCCCGCGCTTACATTCACTTCGGGATATGTGCAGCGAGCGCTGTCGACATTGCCGAAGCAGGGATCGAAGCGACCCTGGCGACTAAGACAGAACTATGCACTCGACCTGCTCGGAGTTCGCTACAGCTCGATCGAAGATGGCACGATGGAATTTCGTAAATAGATCGGGGCTTAACGAACTCGTTACACGTAGCGCCCCAGTGCCATCAGAGTCACCGTCCCAATAAGCAGATATGCGATCACCTTCCCCGCGCGCTCGCCACGAATGCGGGTCTTCTGCAGCTCGTTCATAATCGTCTCGCGCTCAGCAGGCGACGCATTGGCAAGGCTGGCCGTGAGACGGCCCATTTTCATCATCGCCGGTCGCGTGACAGTGATGCCGATAATGAATCCAAGAATGGCCATAGCGCCCCCGAGGCTGTAAGTCCGCCCGGGGCCGGAGCTCATGTAGGCTTCATTGAACCCCATCGAAGCCCGCCAGAATAACCAAATGCCCGATAACATCGTCAGTAATGCGATGACCGGGACGACGATCATCCATTTCCGTTTCGCCATCGCTGCCATGACCTTCGCCCCATCGGGCCCCACTTCTGTAACGGATGGAATGAGAAACACCGACATGAAGAACATCGAACCGACCCAGATAACACCGCCGAGGACGTGGACGATGCGGGCTAGAGCGAGATCAAAACCCATGTTCAAATCTCCGTTTGTGTCAGCGGGGAACAATTAACGGATAAAGTTTTCAATTGCGCAACCGCCGCTCTTACCCATATTGGACTAATGGCCCCTAAACATCTGCCGGACTATTACGAAATCCTGCAGTGCTCACCCCGCGCCGATAACGAAACTATCGAGCGCGTTTTTCGACATCTCGCCAATCGCTACCATCCCGACAATCGCGACAGCGGAGACTCAGCGAAATTCTCTGAGCTGGTCGAGGCGCACGATGTTCTTGCCGATCCGGTGCAGCGCGCTGCTTACGATGTGAGTTACGATAGAGTTCGCGAATCGAGATGGCGGGTTTTCAATCAGGAGTCCGCTAACTCCGAAATCGCCAGCGATGCCCAGCTCAAGCTTGCGATTCTTTCGCTTCTGTATGTTGCGCGGCGAAACAATCATCTGGAGCCGGGAGTGGGAATTATCGAGCTCGAGAGAGTTTTGAATTCGCCGCTCGCGCATCTCGAATTCCAGATGTGGTATCTGCGCGAGACGCAGGCTGTTGAGCGTCTGACAAGCGGTCACTTCGCGATCACGGCTCTCGGAGTGGACAAGCTCTTCGAGCTCGGCGGACCGTACAAGGTTGGTCCGCAGCTTCTCACCGAAGGCGACTCGGCGCAGAAGTCCGCTTAAGCGTCGGGTGTTACGCCTCGTGTCAGCACGTAAGTGAAGTAGTCCGTCGACCGCGGTTTGCCACCAACCTGTTTTACAAGGTTGGTGATTTGCCCGCGATGATACGTCGAATGATTCACGACATGCAGCATGGTGTCGCAAAGAGGCTGCACTGTCTCGATGCCGCTGCGCGTGCGAATGACGATGGGTTTTGTCAGCTCATCATCCGCAAGTGACGTGATGAACCCGTCCTGGCGATGCCGGAATGATCTCCACATGCGGATCAACGCGCCGGCATCAGCAATTCCGGAGTAGTCAGGCGCTTCGCCAAGTGAGTGGCCTTCCCACCGCGACAGCCAGACGACTTCGGTTGCGAGTATGTGCTCGAGTGTTTGTCGCACACTTGGAAAGCTCCCGCCTACAACACGCTCATACTGTTCCTTGCTCAGCTCTGCTATCGATTCAAAGACCAGCTCGTGCGCCCACTTATTGTATTCGTAAAGGTCGTTCAGCTCTGCAACATTCATTTCAACTCCCCAGTGGAATTCCTTGATGCATCGACGACAACCGGCTTGGGGCCCGCGTCGCTCATGAGGAGAGCGAGCCATCGCGATTCCTCGAAGCTCTCGAAAAGAAAACGGGTGCCAATCGAAAGCGGAACTGCTGCAAGTGCGCCCATTGGACCGAGCAGCCATCCCCAGAATACAAGCGAGAGAACAACAACGAGCGGCGAAAGATCGAGCCTGCTTCCGACAAACCGCGGCTTGATGACGTTGTCTACGAGAAAGTTGATGACGATGTATCCGATGAGCACAGCGATCGCGCGGCCGAAACCGAATTGAATCAGCGCAAGAAGTGTCGGCGGAGTGAGCGCAATCATGAAGCCGATATTGGGAATGAAGCTCAGAAGAAAGGAGAGAACTCCCCAGAGGATCGCGAAGTCAACGCCAAGGGACAGAAGCAGTATTGTGTCGAGAAATGCAGCTGCGAGCCCGAACACGGCATTCAGTCCTACGTAGCTGCGAATGCTGTGGCCGAATTCACTGAGTCGTGCGACCGCCTGAGGTGATGATGCAAGTGCGGCCTTGAGCTTCTCCGGATATCGAACCGCCTCGAGCATCATGAACGCCATCAGGAGAACAAGAAGAAAAAGATTTCCCGCGGTCTTTGTGAACTGCTGAGCGACTCGCAGCGCGTAACCAACAATTGCGCCTGCACTGAAAACTTCACCGGAGAACACCCGCGACGTGTCGAAAGGAAGATCAGCGAGTCTCTCGCGCGCCAGCTGCTGAAGGGCCGCGATTCGCGGCTGATATCCCGGAAGATTTTCCTGCAGCTGAACTGCCGATGACCACATCAGGGTGACGAACAGCACGATCACCACAATGCCGAATCCGATTCCCGTGAGTGCGGCTACGCTCGGATGCCACCCTCTGCGTCGCAGATACTCGGAGCCGGGACTCCACGCAACGGTGATGATGAATGCAATCAGTATCGGACCGATGATTGGAGTTGCCACGCGCATCCCTGCAAGAACTGCAATCACGGCAGCGAGTGTGAGGAACATCCTGCTCAGCGGAGAGAATCCGCGCGGCTGCAAAGTGCTCATCTATCCTGAATCAAACGCTCGAACCGCGGGTTCCCTCTCATCACCGCAAAGCGTGGATTGAGTCGCAGATAATTTCGCGACAATCCGCCCGCGACATCCACGCGCTTCTCCATGACAGTGATTGCGCCCTCGTAATCGCCGAGGTTCGTGAGAATGAACGCGCGTGCGTTCTCACGCTGTGCTGCGCGGAACACATCGGCCGATGTCGACAGCGCCTCTTCAGCACGAGTCAGCTCATTGAGCCCTTCGGTTCGACTTCCGAGAATCGATTGCGCTTGGGCGAGTGCGACGTGAACGTCGGATGGCTCGGGAGCGTCAGTGATTTCTTCGGCGAGAGCTTTCACTGCGCTGTCAGCGTAGCTTCGCGCCCGGGGGAAATCTCCGAGGTACATCATCAAATCGGCTTTGCGACCGTAGTACCACCCACGCCGCATGTCGCGTGACCAGGTAATTCCAGTCAGGGTCCTTCGGAGCGAAGGATCTTCAACAGCGGGCCAGACTTTCTCCAGCAGCAGATTCGTCAGCGAAGATTGCGGTTGAACGGTTCTCGCAGCATTTCGCAAATGCTCGATGGCCTCGGGAACATTTCCTCGAGAATTGATCGCAATGAACACCTTGTCGCGTGCGCCTTGTGAATCGGCGGGGTCAAGAGCGATTGCCTGATCTACGAGCGGCTCTGCTTCGCGATACCGCCCCACAAAGAGAAGAGTGCCGGCCAGATCGAGCATGTTGGCAGGGCTGCGCGGATCCTGATCGACTGCGCGCGTGAGCGTCGCGATCGCTTCGTTCACTCTGCCCTGTCTCCTCTCGATTTCACCTTCATACCTGAGGACATTCGGATCGCTCGGCCGCAATGCACGGGCTGCTTCGAAAGCGCCCAGCGCTCCTTCGTAATTCCGCTCTCCCTTGTACAGATAAATTCCGCGCGCCACCTGAGCTTCGGGCACATCGGAATCGAGAGTTGTCGCTTTGTCCAGCGCGACTCGCGCCAGTCTCAGCCGCTCTTTCGAGGGGTCACCAGCAAGTGCGTACAATTCCGTGTGCGCAATCGCAGTATATGCCCAGGCGGCGACGAACCTGGAATCAGCGTCCGTGGCTTTTCCAAGAAGACTGATCGCCTCACGGATTTCAGCCGGCTGTTGTGCGCTGTCGAGAATCTGCCGGGCACGCTGGTAGAAACCGTATGCGGCGCGACTGCTCGTAGGTTTTGCGCCGAGTGCTGCTTTCTCGGGAGGGAGGAGAGTGAGATTCAGTGTGGTGGCAACCTGCGTTGCAACTTTTGACTGCAAGTCGAACATCCCGGTGAGTGCAGTCTGGTAAGCTTCCGTCCACATCTGGGTTGAATCTTCGGCTTTCAACAACGCGGGACTCACACGCACCAGGTCTTTTCCGTCGGGTGACTTATCCCAGCGAACCGTGCCCGTGAGGATGTATTTCACCTTCAGCTCTTTTGCGATTTCCTGCGGACTCAGTTTGCTTCCCGCGTAGCTCTTTGCGCTCTGCCTTCCGATCACGCGCAGTCCATGAAGTGATCCAAGACGGTTGGTGATTTCGTCCGTCATTCCATCCGCAAACTGCTGCCCTTCCGGCTTGCCGATGTTCGCGAACGGCAGCACCGCAATAGCAGGACTCTGATCCCGCATTCTGAATGCAGCGTCCTGAACTTTGTTCGAGGCGAGAACTGCAAGAGCTATCAGTCCTGCGGCGCAAGCGCCAACGACGATCATCTTCAGCACGCCGCGAGCCCGCGTTGCAACCGGTGCTGCCGTCATCATGCGCTAATGTATCGATGGGTTGCTTGCAATGTCACGAACTATTTTAAATCGGTCACCTGACAGCTGCATGGAGATCTGAGAACGGTACTATACGTCCGTGAATTGGAATGATCCGGTCGACAACCAGATTGAGGCGCCCGACGTTGTCGAGAAGATTGAAAGCAAAAGGCTGGGGAGTTGGAGTCGTAACGTTCGCGGCCGGCGGTGTGAACAGATCGGCCTCTATTAACAGTTTCTCGGCCGGCAGATGCACAATCAGCATGGAAGCTGAGTGAAGACTGCCTCGAACCTCGTACAAATCGACTCTTCGAGTATCATCAGAGAATGTCCGTCGATCCGACACCGTCTCGATTACAACAGGTTTCGGCGATTTCGCATATGCGTCAGGGAGAATCGTGAACCGGCGGTGAGACAGATTCTCCAGGAACCCTTTATTGTCGCGATGAGTGATGATCGTGAGCCCTTCCGACATCGCAGCACGAATTCCGCTGGAGTGATCGAAGTGATGATGAGTGTTGATCACCGCACGCAGCGGCTTGTTGGGACTCAAACTGCGCGCCTTCTGGATTACTGCGAGGGTTCTCTCATCACTCTGAGGAGCTTCGACAAGAAGAAGATGATCCTTCATCTCGATCGCAACGCTGTTATGCGATCCGCCTGCAAGAAGCCAGACTCCGCGAGCCACTGAATCCACGGTCACGTTCACGGGAGTCGGCACCAGCTGGGCGTTTCGAACCGACTCAGGAGCCGTGATGTCGACGATGTCGCCGTTGACCGTCACTCCGTCGAAGCGAATGTCGTTGAGTCTCCATCGCCCGTCGAGCCGCTGAATGATCTGAAGCGGAACGCGCACGTCGCCCGCTTCATACCAGCGCGGAAACTCATTCGTGAGCAGCACATCGCCGAGCGTCGAGTTTGCAATCGTTCTCTCGATCGATATCGGGAGATTCGTCCGGCTGTCCACTGTCATGGTGTATCGCTCGCCATCGACATCGAGTCTCACCCGGCGATTCGCGTCGCGCACCGCTTCTTCCTCTACCTTTGCGCCGCGCTTCAGCGCAGCCTGGACGAATCCAATCGGGTGATAGATGATCTCAGCCCGCCGATCCAGTGTAGGACGCGGGCCGAGCCGGCGCATGCTGGTGTCGCTCGTGATGTCGTACGCGATGCGATCGTATCCGATTCGCTGTCGCTGCGGGTTGGTGTTCGATGTCGGAAACTTTGGCTCACGGGTCTGATCCTGCCGCCATCGATTGTTTTTGAAATCGATCACGCGCACGTATGTGGTGACGTTGTAGAGCGGAAGCTCCGATTCAGGCGTGATGTTCTGGCCGAGGTTGTAATTCTCGCCGCTGCCGCGGAGCAGGATGGTCTTGACGGCGAGGACCTGCTTTGTGCCGCCCATCGCATGAGCCACGCGCTCGACAATGCCGCGGCCCGATTGTCCAGCACTCGGCGACGCCGTGAGCAACAGCGAGATTGACCAGAGGAAGATCAGCCGCAACGGGGAACCTCCTTGTGGGCAAAGTTACAGTCGAACCAGAACTGCGGTACCGGGTACCGGGAGAACCAGAACTACGGTACCGGGTACCGGGAGAACCAGAACTACGGTACCGGGTTCCAGCTAAAGGCGTAGTTACCGGTACCGGGTACCGCAGTTCTGGTTGTTCAGGTACCCGGTACCGCAGTTCTGGTTTTAAAGGGTAGTTTGCCAGATAATGGCAATTGCAATTCTGGGAGCGACGTCCGCTATCGGGCGTGAGATCGCAAAAGTGTTCGAGTCGAAGGGCCAGCGGCTTGTGCTCTTTGCGCGAAACCCCGCTGGCAACATGAAGAAGCTCGATGTTCTGGACTTCGACGAGTCGATTTTTCGACGCGATCTTCTGTCGGCCGGCTCGCTCGACGGAGTTGTGCTTTGTGTCGGCTATCTTGGCGACAACATTCGCGCGTTCTCGGATCCTGATGAAGCTGCGCGGATTCTCGACACGAACTTTACTGGAAGTGCTCGGGCGCTCGACATTGCCGCGTCGATCATGGATCACGGATTTATTCTCGCGCTGTCATCTGTTGCTGGTGATCGGCCGCGACGAAAAATCATGACGTACGGGCGAGCTAAAGCATTGCTCAACGATCATCTCGCTCTGATGCGATCTCGCCTCCGCGGGATTCGAGTCATCACTGTGAAGCTTGGGTCAGTTGATACTCGAATGATCGCGCACAAGCGGCGGCATCCTTTCGTCATTTCTTCTTCCGATGCTGCATCAGCCATTGTTGAAGCTTCTGAGAATGTTGATGGGGTTATCTATCTGCCGGCGAAGTGGAAGCTGATAATGGGAGTAATGAAGTTCGTGCCATCGTTTATTTACGAGAAACTTTGAGCGACCTCCGTCAATCCCACCAGCCCTGCAGATACCACTCTCCAGACTCCCGAAATATCCAGACGAGTGTCCCATTCTCATTAACGCACCGGTAGTACTCTCGAGCAAAGGGAGATGACCACTGAGCTCCGGAAACACGATCAGGCCCAGCAGCAGCTTCGACCATAACCCAATCCTCAGAATCACGATACTTGATCGGAAGATCATGATCGCGCCGGCGCGCAGTCCTGACTGTTATCCGCCGCGGCTCCGGAAATAATTGCAGAGTGAGCTGAGGATCTGACGCGCGATTTTCCTTTACCATATGAGCACGAGCAGCATGTGATGGCTCCTGCGTCTGCCATGTCGTCCGCTTCTCGACAAGAGGATGCTTCGAGTTCGACGGGGTGACGATGACAGCGCCCTGATCATCGAGCAGCTGCGCAACCGTCTCTTCTGTCGCGCGCGCTGTTGCAAATCCGCGATCGAAAATGTCACCCTGACGCTCGACTTCACCGGTGACAGCTTCGACACGCAACGCAATTCCAGTTACAGAATCGGGAAGCTCGATGCGATCGAGATGAGTTCGAATCAGCCTCATCCACGCTTTTCTGCTCGCAGTCGATCGCGATGGACGAACCAGGTGCTCAAATGCCGTTCTGTTCGCCAGCGAAAAAATGAGCATCATCTCGCGCGCGCAAAGTCCCTGAGATTCCAATGCGTTCGAGACATTGTCGACCAGCGCGTTGATCACGAACACAAGCCGCTCAGGATCGGCAAGCGTGTAATCCACCCAGTCCATCGATGCATGCGGCAGATCACGCGGCATTGCTGCAAACACGAGACGATTGTCGTCAGCACGCGAGAGCCGCCACAGATGCACACCCTCAGCGCCGAATCGCACTTCGACCGATTCATGCTCGAGACACGCGAGATCACCGCAGCTCTCGATTCCCGTTCCATCGAACAGGTTCATCAAGGGCGGCGAGGGATCGAGAACCTGAATCGCACTATGACTCAGAAACTCGCGCTCATTCCCAGGCGGAATGCGCGTGATCGCTTTTACGTCCGCTGATTTTTCCCGAACGCGCGCTGCAATCTCCGCGGCAATCGGAATCTGAGCGACACCAATTTGAACCTCCCCCAGCTGCGACTTGAGATCGCCGCAGATGGCGCTCAGCTCGAGACTCTTTCCATCAGCCCACACAATTCCCTTTCCCGAATCCACCGCGACCCTCGGCACAATTGAAAGCGCCCGAGCCGCGATCCTGTCGAGCGGCTTGAGTTTCCAGTCAGGGTTCCAGAGGCAGATGAAAGTCATTGTCCGGGGTCTTGAACCTATCCCGAATAAACACCGAAAGCAAGAAGGGCGCCATTGCCCTAACTTCCCCCAGTCAAATGTCGTCCCCCTTGATAGAAGTCGCACCGAAGCACGGCGAGATGGGATTAGCTCTGCAGCAGGCGCTGGACGCCATGAGCGACATCTACGTCGTCTACGATTCCGCCTGGCGATTCGTCTTCCAGAATTACGCGCAGCGAGAAGCAATCAAGCTCTACGGAATCGATCCCGATGAGGCGATGGGGAAAGTGCTGTGGGACGTAATGCCTTTCCTCGCGGGCACCGACGGCGAAGCAGGGATCAGGAAAGCGATGGCCGAGCGTGTTGTAACCGAATGGGAGGAGATGTACCCGCACGGTCTTCGGCTGCATGGCCGCGCTTTTCCGACACCCGATGGTGGAATCGCAGTCGTAGCGCGCGACGTCACCGACAAATGGAAAGCGGAGATGATGAGCCGCGCTGCAGAAGAAAGAGCTGCGGCACTTCAGAAAACAACCGCCGCGCTCGCCAGCGCGCTCACACTCGACAGAGTTGCCGAGGTCATTGTCTCGGAAGGTCTTGCGACAATCGGGGCTCACGCCGGATCTGTAAGTCTTCTGTCGGAAGACGGAATGCTGCACATCATCGCCAGCGCCGGATACAAGCCCGAGCTGATCTCGGAGTTCGCGCACTTTTCCGTCGACCACGATTTTCCCCTGTCACACGCAATCAAGCACGCAAATCCGATTGTGCTCCGCACTGAAGACGAGCGCGATGTGAAGTATCCGCACCTCGTCGAATCGCGCCGTGCCGTGGGCGCCGGTGCAGCAGCCGCAATACCGATGGTCATCGACGGAAAGGTTGTCGGCGGACTTGGCTTCAATTTCCCGATCGGCAGAGTCATCGATGACGATGACGTGAACTTCATGACGACTCTCGCGCAGCAGTGCGCGCAGGGAATCGAGCGTGCGCGACTTTATGAAGCGGAAAGAAATGCGCGCGCTCTCGCCGAAGAAGCGAACAAGGCAAAGTCTGATTTTCTCACGACGATGTCACATGAGCTGCGAACTCCGCTCAACGCGATCGGAGGATATGCCGATTTGATTCAGGCCGGCATTCGTGGCCCCGTTACGGAAGATCAGATTCTCGACCTGGAGCGGATCAAGCGAAGCCAGCGGCATCTGCTGTCACTCATCAACGACGTCCTCAACTTCGCAAAGCTGCAGGCCGGAATAGTTCACGTCGGCGACGTCGAATTCGACGTAGACAATATTGCTTCGCAGGTAGAAGAGCTCGTGATGCCGCAGATTCTCGAGCGGAAGCTGTCGTATCGCTTCGTGACCTCGATGGAGAAATGCATCTGTCACGGTGATCCGGAAAAAGTCGAGCAGATTCTGCTCAACCTTCTTTCCAACGCGGTGAAGTTCACTGAGCCGGGCGGAGCAATCACAGTCTCGGTTGAATGCACTGCAGCATCGGTGATGATCAACGTCTCCGACACCGGCTCCGGAATTTCCCGGGACAAGCTCGATGTTGTGTTCGAGCCGTTCGTTCAGCTCAACCGCACTAAGTCGACAGCAAACGAAGGAACAGGCCTCGGCCTCGCAATAAGCCGTGATCTCGCGCGCGCAATGGGCGGAGACCTCGACGTTATCAGCGAGCTGGGACGCGGCTCGACATTTTCTCTCCGCCTGCCTCGCACGGTTCCTCACGCATAGCGGCTGTTGAAGTTTTCGACTTTCTAAGTCCTCGCCGATCCGGCAACCCAGGATCCAAAGCATTCCGCAGATCATGTGGCACAACCGGAATTCTGAATTCCGCCTGTTTGTTCCATCCAAGAGATTGCGCGCGAACTTTTATGCTCGCTGAGCATGCTTCGGCGGGATCGCCGAATGGCGAGCGGCGCCACACGTAGCTGTGCGGCATGATTCGCGAAACGAGTCTGATGCTCGCCATCGACGTATGCGATGTGAGCGCAACAAAAGCAGCTCCGCCTTCACGCGCTGAGCGTGACAAGCGCACCATCTCCGTTCCTGCCGGCTCGGATCCGGAAAGAACGATGAGAGAAAATCCGCCGCAGCGAAGCAGCTCCTCAGCAGCGCGAAGAGAATTTCTGCGATTCGCCGGGCGAACGAGCACCGGACCCTCTTCCCAGAATTCTCCCGCGATTGTGCCGAGTCCGTCGATCCACGCAGCGCGCTCACCAGTGGATGCAACGGTGACACATGCTGATCTCAGAATCGCTGTCGCACCTCCCTGAGGAAGCCACACAGAAAGTCTTCCCCGCGGAAGCCCTCCACCCGGAAGAATTCCATCGAGTGAAGCAATTCCTGTCGCAACAGGCTCGGCAGTGCGGTGTGTGACCGGCGTCGCATCGGGAAACCGCTGCTCGAGCAGGGACCGGAGGAGAGCCGTCGAAGTGGACACGTTTATAGTGTAGCCCGAACAAACACCGAAAACAAGAAGGAGTAGTTTACCTCCCTGTCCTCAGATCGGAGCAAAAAACTTGTCCGTCGTTCTTCGCACAGCCGGCCTTCTCGTTCTATCGAACGTGTTCATGACGTTCGCCTGGTACGCCCACCTTCGAAATCTCAGCGACCGAAAATGGTATGTGGCTGCCCTGGTAAGCTGGGGAATCGCTCTCTTCGAGTATCTCCTGCAGGTGCCGGCAAACCGGATTGGCTATACAACCCTGACGCTCGGCCAGCTCAAGATCATGCAGGAGGCAATCACTCTCCTCGTGTTCGTGCCATTCGCAATTCTTTATATGAAGGAAGAGCCGCGCCTCGACTTCCTCTGGGCGGGTATTTGCATCATCGCTGCTGTCTATTTTGTGTTTCGCTCCCACACTGCAACTACATAGCGAACAAATAATTCCATGAAGCGTTCACTGATTGCACTAACGATTGTCACCACTGCCTGCACGTCTGACGCACCAAAGACCGCCGAAGACAGCGCAGTCGCAATGCGTGCTGTCGCCGAAAGTACAATTGCAGCAGAGCGACAAGCTGTGATACCGAAAGGTGAGTCAGCGTCAACCACTACTCCGCCGCTCGCGCCTGCAGCAGAAAAACCTGCAGGCGACCGCGAGGTCACGTTCGCGGGCATGGGACCGATCAAGGCAGGAATGAGCATGGACGAAGCGCGCATCGTCATGCACGGTGAATTCGACATTCCCGCAAACCTCGGCGAGTGTGGCTTCATCAAGCCGAAAGCAGGCCCGAAGGGAGTCATCATCATGGTCGAGAAAGGAGAGATCTCCAGAGTCGACGTGACGTCAGGAACGGTTGCAACCGTCGAAGGCGCGAAGATCGGTGACACCGAGGACCGGATCAAATCGCTCTATCCCGGTCAGGTAGAAGTGCAGCCGCACAAATACACAGACGGGCATTATCTCGTTGTCACTCCGAAGGGTGGCGGCAACAACCGCATCGTCTTCGAGACCGATGGAAAGAAAGTGCTGCGATATCGCTCAGGCAGAATGCCCGCAGTTCAATACGTGGAAGGCTGTTCCTGATCAGCTGAACCACATTCGTCCGGCAACAAGAACGAGAAATATTGCAAACGCTCTTTTCAGCTGAATTGGTGTCAGATGCTGGGCGAGTCTGGCGCCAAGCCACGCACCAAAGAACAACCCGAGCGCAACCCACAGCGACGCGCGAATGTTGAGATCGCCGCGACGATAGTACTCCCATGCGCCGAGTGCTCCGACCGGCAGAAGCAACGCACCGAGTGATGTTCCGGTCGCAGCAATGGGCGTGAGTCCCGCGATCATTATGAGAGAGGGCACAATGACGACTCCCCCTCCGATCCCGAACAGTCCGGACAGAATTCCGGCAATGACTCCGATGGCAATGAAGAGCAGGGTCAACGATTCTCCTGTTGTGGCGGTGACTGTTGCTACTGCAATATTTGTCCTCCCAATCACGATGAGACAATACGCATGACCCGGCCACGACATTTCCTCGGCCTGCGCACCGCGATTTACGCCGCGCCTGATCTCGCGCGAGCTAAGGAGTGGTACTCCAAAGCATTCGGCATCGACCCGTACTTCGACGAGCCCTTCTATGTCGGATTCAATGTCGGCGGGTTCGAGCTTGGGCTCGATCCGAACGCTAAGCATGCCGGACCTGGCGGATGTGTCGCGTGGTGGGGAGTCTCGAGTATTGCCGACGCGATGGAGCACATGAAATCGATCGGAGCCGAAATTTCCGAGAACCCTCACGAGGTTGGCGAAGGAATCAAAGTCGGCTCGGTGAAAGATCCATTCGGAAATATCGTCGGCATTATCGAGAACCCGATGTTCGATCCCACCACAACGACGTGATCTGGCGAGCGCTCGCACGCACAGTTGCGGCGCTCCATGTCGCGTACGTGGTGTTCGTAGTATTCGGAAGTTTGCTGGTGCTTGTCTGGCCGTCGCTTCTGTGGATTCATCTCGCCTGCGTTGTCTGGGCCGGGCTTACCCTGATGTTCGATTTTGGGTGTCCATTGACTCCGTGGGAGAAGCAATTCTGGATCAGGGGCGGGGTCACTCCCTATGAGGAGGGATTTCTCCAGCACCACGTTCTGAGAGCTCGATTCAAGCCTGGAACGGAGAGGCGCAACCATGCAATCCTTGGCGCAGCCGCTCTCGCGTTGAATGCGGTCATTTATGCATTTGTACTCAGAAACTGAACGACGCGCGCCTCCCTCTGAACAACTAAACGACGCGCAACTCCAGACTGGAGATGGAGATGGGAGATCACTGATAGCAGTTTCGATGTCAGACCTGTCATCAGTGATCTCC